>NZ_JBXWZQ010000031.1:0-27344 GCF_059432795.1 Nitrococcus sp.
CGGGGGCCTTCACCAAACCACCCGCTCTGCGGGTGGTACCTGATTTGATCAATTCTTTGCAGTGGATATTCAAATTCTGACCGATGATCCGCAAGCGCTGGTCAAGGAACTCCCGGCGGTGCTTGGAAGCGAGCAGGTCAAGCCGGTGGAATTGGCCTCTTCGACGCGGCAACGGGCCCGACCGGTAGAACTGCGCCTGACCGTGGAAGTGCGGGATGTCGAGCAGATGAGCCGAGTCATTCATCGCATCTCAGGCATGCCTACCGTGCGTAGGGTCAGCCGCATCGGTCAAACTTGAAACGCGCGCCACGTTGCGCATTCAGTCAGAAAAAAATATGGCATCCTTTGCGCCCTGAGAAATGCGAGACCCGCGCCGCTTCCTTTCTTACTGCGCTGCGGCGCAGGTGCGGTGGCTGCCAATCGGCTGTGCGGTCGACTCTGCGCGGGCTGCCTCGCCGGAACGTCGCTCGGGAGGTATTTGCGTACATGCGGCGCTTGCACGGGCTTCTCCCCGGCTGGCTGGCGGCGACGCTGCTCAGTGTTGTTATCGGTGGGCATGCCCATGCCGATTGTCAAACGCCATCGGGCCTCACCACGGATCTGCGGGCGATCAAAGGGAACGGCGCCAAGCCGCTCGCGGCCGGCCGTCGAGTAGCGGTGGCGGGCACGGTAAGCGCCGTGTTCGAAGGTGCGCGCTCGCTCGGTGGCTTTTACCTACAGCAACCGGCGGCGAACGGAAGACCTCCGATCGGCGTCTTCGTGCGTCAGCCGGATCGGGTGCGCGGCGAGTCTCCTGTGACGGCGGGTCAGCGGATTTTGCTCTCTGCGCGCACGGGGCGCTATCGGGGCCACATCCAGCTCGAGCGTGTCGAGCGAATCATCGCCTGCGGGCGGGATGGGGGGCTGCGGCCCTGGACTTTGGCGCTGCCTGCCGAGCGGAGGCAGCTGCATCGGCTGGAAGACGTTCTTGTGCGGATTCCGCAGAGGCTGACCGTGACCTCCAACTACCAGCTCGCCCATTACGGAACACTCGGGCTGTCTGTCGGTGGTCGCCTGTTCCAGCCGGAAAACGGTACACACGCTGTCGCCGGAGTACCGGCCGGGGTGCTGCTCGATGATGGCAGCTACCGGGCCAATCCACGGGTTGTGCCGTATTTGGATGGCCAGGGCACGCGGCGGCTGGGGAGCGAGATCAGCGATCTCACCGGTATTCTGGCTCACGCATTCGGCCGGTGGCGGATTCAGCCGGGCAACGCGCCGCGTTTTCACGACACGAACCCTCGGGCGGGTTTACAGCCGCGGCGCTCCGGTACGCTTCGCGTAGCCAGCTTCAATCTGGCCAACTACTTTATCAGCTTGGGTGCCCGCGGTGCCGATAGCGAAGCCGGTTTGCGGCGCCAGCAGCGCAAGCTCGTGAAAGCCATCCGCAAACTGGACGCCGATGTGCTGGTGCTGCATGAGGTCGAGAACCGACCGCAGGCGGTGGCCACGTTACTCCGGGCGGTCAATGCAGCCAGTGCTCCGGGCGAAGGGTATTTGGCCGCGGCGGCGGGTATGGAGCACGGCAGCGGCGCGATTCGCACCGTACTGCTTTACCGTGATCAGCGCCTGGTGCCCCGGCAGGTATGGATCAATGAGGCGCCGGTGTTCACTCGGCCGCCGGTGGCCGCGGATTTCCGACCTTTCGACGCGAAAAACGCGCCGCTCATCGTGGTGGCCGCGCACCTCAAATCCAAGGCGGGTTGTCCCGCCCGCGCCGATCGGGAGCGCAGCGGCGGATGCTGGGCAGGCCTGCGGGAGCGTCAGACACTGGCCTTGGCACGCTGGCTGGAGCACTTGCAGGCAAAGACCGGTCATGCGCGGATTCTGCTTGTAGGAGACCTCAACAGCTACCCCGGGGAAGCTGCATTGGGGACGCTCTTGGAGGTCGGCCTGACGGATCTGATCGCGGAGCACATCGCGCCCGCCCAACGCTACACTTACGTTTATCGCGGCGAGGTGGGCTATCTCGATCATGCCTTGGCCAGCGCCTCGCTTACCGAAGCGGTGAGCCAAGCCTTGATCTGGCACATCAATGCGGACGAACCGCGTTTCCTGAATTTCGCCAACCCCCGGGTCGGCGCGACCGTATATCGCTCCTCGGATCATGATCCGGTGATCGTGGACGTGCGTTGACCACTGACCACTGCCGCCTCAGGCTTGCGCCGAAGCCGGTATGCGCCGCTTCGGCGCAAGGGGCCTTCGGCTCAGGTGCTGGCTTCACACCGAAGCGAGGATGGCAGCACCGGCACGTGAAGCATCGTCTCCAGATTTTCGGGGGGCTGCGGCCGCGCGTAGAGGAAGCCTTGCATGTAATCGACTCCGATACTCGCCAGGGTCTGGGCTTGAGCGGGCGTCTCGACGCCTTCTGCAACGACGGATAGACCGAGCGTGTGGGCCAATTCCGTCACCGCTCCGACGATGGCCTGATCTGCGGTGTCGTAAGCGATGGCGTTCACAAAGGAACGATCGACCTTGACGGTATCAACCGGGAAACGTTTGAGGTAGGCAAGCGAGGAGTAGCCGGTGCCGAAATCATCGATCGATAGATGCACGCCGAGGTTCCGTAACGCTTGCAATGTCTCGGCTGCGCCCTCCGGATCCCGCATGACCACGGTCTCGGTCACCTCGAGGCCGAATTGCACGAGCGACGGGTCAATGGCGGCGGAGGCCAGAATGCGCTCGACTGTCGATACCAGATCCGCCTGAGCGAGCTCTCTGCCCGAGAGATTAACGGAGACACCCAGCGGAGAGCCGGCGCTGCGCATGGGCTCCCAGCTCCGGGCCTGCCGGCAAGCCTCTTCGAGCACCCAGGCACCGATCGGGACGATCAATCCCGTCTCCTCGGCGATCGGTATAAACTCCGAGGGCGGCAGCAGTCCCCGCTTCGGGTGCTGCCACCGCAGCAGCGCCTCCACCGAGACCACCGAAGTGTCTGCCGCGGAGATGATCGGTTGGAAATGCAGGTGCAGCTGGCCGCGGTCGAGGGCATTGCGCAGGTCGCGCTCGACGTGCAAGCGGGTCGCCACCTGAATCTGCATGCGCTGGTCGAACAGGGCGTAGTGGCCGCGACCGGAACTCTTGGCTTGATACATGGCCATGTCGGCCGAGCTGATTAGCGCCTCGGCGTCGCTCGTGGAATCGGCGAGCGCGATGCCGATGCTCGCGGTCAGGAATACGCTGTCGTCCTTGAGTCGGATCGGTGTTATCAGCTCGCCGAGCAGGCGTCGGGCAATGACCGCGGCATCGCGATGCGTTTTCACCTGCGGGCAGACGACGACGAACGCGTCGCCGGCGAGCCGGGCGACTGTGTCGGCCGGCCGGCTCATGCGACGCAGGCCCTCGGCGACGCGGATCAGCACCTGATCGCCCGCCTCGTGGCCGAGCGTGTCGTTGACGCGTTTGAAGTGGTCGAGATCGATGAACAGTACGGCGAGCCCGGTCGCGACGACGTCCCGGCGCGCGAGCAGTTGCTGGAGTCGATCGCTCAGCAGCGCTCGGTTGGGCAGGCCGGTAAGGGGATCGTGCAGGGCGCGCCGTTCGAGATCGCGCTCGGCCGTTTTGCGCTTCGTGATGTCACGCGCGAACGCATAGAAGCTCCAGCCCGACTCGTCGCGCAGCGACCAGAGCGTGATCTCGATGTGGAACTCGTGACCGTCGCGGTGCAGCCCCGCCAGTTCAAGCCGCTGTCCGCGCACCCGTGCCACCTCAGTGGCGAGGAAGCGCTCCACCCCGCGACTATGGGCCTCCCGGTACGCCACGGGTACGATGGTTTCGGTAAGAGGGCGTCCGATCGCCTCTTGACGTGACCAGCCGAATACCTCTTCGGCGGCGGTGTTCCAAGCCGTGATACGGCCATCGGCATCCATGCCGATGAAGGCATCCCCGGCGCTGTCCAGGATCTGGCGGCTGCGCTGTTCCCGTGCGGCGAGCGCCTTCTGGGCCGCCTGTCGCTCGAATACCTGTCCGAGTTGCACGCCGACGTGGGCCATCACATCGAGCAACTCCGCGGACGGTGGCTGGGGGGTTGGAGCGTAGAATTCCAATACCGCCGCGATTTCACTGCCGCTTCGTACCGGGAAGGCGAAGCTGCTGGCGAGGTTGGCGCTACGAGCCAGCCTCTGGCTGGGGAAGTTGTTGTCTTTGCCGGTGTCCGTAACCCAGGCGGGAGAGCCGCTGGAGAGCACCCGTCCGGGCAGCCCGGATCCGGGCGCGAAACGCTGCGTTTCGCTGGCGGCACGGAAGTCCTCGAAGCCATCCCCCAGTGACGTCTTGGCGAGGACATGCCATATCCGGGCCGATTCGAGCTCTCCGGCCGCGGTGCACAGCAGAGCGTGTCCCCACGGGCCAGCCCGTGGTGCGGCATACACTGCGCAGTACGACTTCGAGCGCGTCTTGCATCGTAACGGCCTCGTTGGCCGCGACAGCGATGTCCTTCAGCAAGCCGACGTAGGCGATTGATGCGTCCGTGGCCGCGGGCTTCCGTGCCATGATAGATAGACTCCTATTGCGATGGATCGCGCTAGTAGCCTATCGGCGGAATGTTAAATAACTTGAACTACTTCGCAAAACATCAGATAGAGCGTGATGCATTTTTCATCGATTGGCCGATCGTCAGGTAACATTGGGTGTGATTCGCTTAGGCTCACGGCAGCCGCTGGGGCCTCGTCCCATTGCTCCGCGTCCCGTGATAAACTTTGCGTAATTATCGCAGGAGGCTATCGAGTTCTCTAAGGAAAGGTGCGCGGCTCGCATGGCCGGCAGCCGTTGCGAAGGGGCTTTCGATGCGGGCCGTGGGAGCGGATTCTATTCGCACTCGGCCTACGCTATGGTAAAAGAGACTCGCGGCCCATTCCGCTTATTGCCGGTCGCTTCGCCAGCCAATTTCACGCGATTCTCGATATGCCGGAGCGTGGCTCTGCGAGGGTGTTCAGCCAATTGATTGTGCCGATGGGACTGCGCCGGATACCGAATCCTGGTATGCCTATTTAGCCGTTTGTGCAATCGGGGGCGATAACAGCCTCGCCTTGCGGGGGCCGGCCCGCCCCGCAGAGGCTTTGTCGGCGAGATCGAAGCAGTGCGGGGCCGTCTAGGCTCCCGGGGAACGGGATAGTCGCATGCCTTGGAAAGCGCGCGCGTGGCAGGCCGTATCGCTCGTCATCAGCGGCGTCGTCGTGGGTGCCGGGATATCGATGATAGCCCTGGGTGAGTCGAACTCAAGGCCGATCGCAGGGTGGAGCGAGCAAGAGTTTGTTCGTCGTGTCGATCAGCGAATCGAACAGCGGCTGGCGAAGGCCGGGTTGACCGAGGATCAGCTTGATGCGCGAATCGATCAGGGAATCCTAGCCTTTATCGCCAAGCGGCAGGCATGGCAAGGCGTCAAATCGATCCAGTCCGATGATCACGTGCTCGGGGAGCGCACCGCACGGATCACGCTTATAGAGTACTCGGATTACTCATGTCGGTATTGCAGGCGGTTTCATGCCACGGCGCATCGCATCGTCGAGGATTATCCGGGTCGGGTGAACTGGGTTTTTCGCCATTTCCCGCTGAGCATTCACAATCCGGACGCGCAGAGAGCGGCCGTCGCTGCCGAGTGCGCCGCCGAGGTGAGCGGTAATGGGGCGTTTTGGGCTTATGGCGATCGTGTTTTTCGCCACGCGAGCGAGACCGGCGGCGATTTCTCAACCCAGGCATTGGTTTCAATGGCAGCCGAGGTCGGGGTGGAGCGGGTGCAGTTCAAGAGCTGCCTCGATAGCGCCCGGACACTGCCCGCGGTGCGCGCCGATGTTTCAGCGGGTGAGCAAGCCGGCATTACGGGTACGCCGGCGAATTTCGTGCAGGACAACGTCACCGGCACCGTCGTCCCGATGATGGGCGCGCGGCCCTATGAGCAAATCGCGAGAGTTATCGATCAGTTACTTGCGCAAGCACCGCAAGCGGGCAGGCGATGACTCGAGCCACGCAGTAGGCAGAGGACGAGAGCACTCATGTGGATCTGGCTACACCGGTTGGGATCACCGCCGTCTTTCTATCGGTTCGCCGGGCGGTTGTTGCCATGGCTTTGGGCGGGTTGTCTCATATGCTTGGCAGTCGGCCTTTACTGGGGCCTTGTCGTGGCGCCGCCGGACTATCAGCAAGGTGATAGTTATCGAATCATGTTCATTCATGTGCCGAGCGCCTGGCTCTCCTTGCTGAGCTACGTTCTCATGGCGAGCTTTTCCGCTTCCGCCCTCATTTGGCGGATCAAGGTGGCGGAGGTGCTCGCACGTTCCATTGCCCCGCTCGGCGCGAGCTTCACATTCATCGCACTGGTCACCGGCTCTCTCTGGGGCAAGCCCATGTGGGGTGCGTGGTGGGTGTGGGATGCGCGGCTCACCTCGGAGTTGATCCTGTTGTTCCTTTACCTTGGATTCATCGCGCTCGCCTCCGCCTTTGACGATCCGCGGCGGGCAGCGCGGGCAGCCGGACTGCTGGCGGTGGTCGGCGTGGTGAACGTGCCGATCATCCATTTTTCCGTGCAGTGGTGGAATACGCTGCATCAAGGCGCGACCGTGTCCAAGCTCGGCTCGCCTTCGATCGCGCTCAGCATGCTGTTGCCGTTGCTGGTGATGGTTGTCGGGCTGCATCTGTACTTGTTCGCCGCGCTATTGCAAAGAGCGCGCTGCGAGCTCATCGCCAGAGAGCGCAGCAGTCGCTGGGTGAATGACCTGCTACCGGCACGAGGAGCTGGCGATGAACTGGCATGAGTTTTTGCATATGGGTGGGTATGGCCTCTATGTATGGTCGGCCTATGGCGTTGCCGCGGTGGTGCTGATCACCAATGCCGTCTTGCCGGTGTTTCGCTTCCGGGCCCTGCGGCGTGAGATCGAGCGTGGAGGGGAGAGATGACGCGTCGGCGCAAGCGACTGATCCTGGTGAGCTTTCTGGTGGTTGGGGTCGCCGCTGCGGCGGGTCTCGCATTGACGGCATTCCAGCAGAATCTTCTTTACTTCTTTTCGCCCACCCAGGTGGCGGCCGGTGAGGCGCCGTCGGGATATCCGTTTCGCCTGGGCGGCTTGGTCGCCACGGACAGCGTAAAGCGCGAACCCGGTAGCCTGCATGTGCGCTTTCAGGTGACCGACGGGGCGCGATCCGTGCCCGTGATCTACTCGGGGGTCCTGCCGGATCTGTTCCGGGAAGGGCAGGGTGTGGTCGCCCACGGGCAAATGGAGGCGGATGGCACCTTCCGTGCCGATCAAGTGCTCGCCAAGCATGACGAAGAATACATGCCGCCCGAGGTCAAGAAGGCTCTGCAGGTCTCCGAGAATGGCGCTGGGCGCAGCCGCAATGTCGTGGGAGGCGAACCGTGATTCCCGAGCTTGGCCACTTCGGGCTGGTGCTTGCGCTGTCGCTGGCGTTGGCGCAAGCCCTGTTTCCCATCTATGGCGCCCTCAAAGACCGCGTGGAGCTAATGGCGGTGGCCGTGCCGGCCGCACGTGGTCAGTTCGTTTTTCTCGCCTGCAGTTTCGCCGCCCTCGCTTATGCTTTTCTGGTCAACGATTTCTCTGTCGCCTACGTGGTGGAGAACTCCAACACGGCGCTGCCTTGGTACTATCGATTTGCGGCCGTATGGGGGGCCCATGAGGGATCGTTGCTGCTCTGGGTATTGATCCTCGGTGTGTGGACCGTGGCGGTAACCGTGTTCAGCCGGGAACTGCCGATGGCCTTCCGCAGCCGGGTGCTCGGGGTGATGGGGCTCGTGAGTTGCGGCTTTCTGCTGTTTCTCCTTACCACGTCCGATCCGTTTACGCGTTTGCAGCCGGTGCCGGCGCAGGGGCGCGATCTCAACCCCTTGCTACAGGATCCGGGATTGGTTGCCCATCCACCGATGCTCTATATGGGATATGTCGGCTTCTGTGTCGCATTCAGCTTCGCCGTTGCCGCCCTGCTTGGTGGCCGGCTCGACTCGGCTTGGGCACGTTGGTCACGGCCCTGGACAACCGGTGCCTGGGTCTTTTTGACCATCGGTATCACCATGGGCAGCTATTGGGCCTATTACGAGCTCGGCTGGGGCGGCTGGTGGTTCTGGGATCCGGTGGAAAACGCCTCGTTCATGCCGTGGCTTGCCGGCACCGCCCTGATTCATTCTCTGGCCGTCACGGAGAAGCGCGGCGCGTTCAAGCGATGGACCGTTCTGCTGGCGATTCTGACTTTTTCTCTCTCATTGCTCGGTACGTTTTTGGTGCGTTCGGGTGTGTTGACTTCGGTGCACGCCTTCGCGGTTGATCCGCTGCGCGGCGTATTCGTGCTCGGGCTACTGGTCTTCGTGGTGGGAGGCTCGCTTGCGCTCTATGCCTGGCGCGCGGCCAAGGTCCGTTCGAGCGGGCGCTTCGAGCTGCTGTCCCGGGAGACAATGCTGTTGCTGAACAATGCCGTGCTCACCGTCGCCGCGGCTACCGTCCTATTGGGCACGCTCTACCCGTTGGCCATGGACGCGTTCGGACTGGGCCAGGTCTCTGTGGGAGCGCCGTATTTCAATAGCGTGTTTTTGCCGCTGGGACTGCCGCTACTGGTCCTGGTCGCCATCGGGCCGTTGCTGAAATGGAAAGGCGATCGCTGGTCGGAGCTCGCGCGCAAGCTTTGGGGGGCGTTGCTGGTCGTTGCGTTAGCCCTGCTGGTGCTGACGTGGTGGCTATGGCAGGTCAGCCTGGGTGCCGTACTGGGCATCACGTTGGCTGTTTGGGTCGCCCTGGGCAGCGTCGAGGTTTTGCGCGAGCGGATCGCAGGCCGGCGCAAGCCGCTTGTCGCCTTGCGTCGGATACCGCGGAGTATCGCCGGCATGGTGCTGGCGCACCTGGGGCTTGCGGTCTTCGTCGCCGGCGTGACCGCCGTGAATACCTTCGAGTCGAGCAAGGACCTGCAGATGCGGCCCGGAGACTCGTATACCGTAGGCGCTTACACCTTTCACTTCGAAGGCACGCACTCGATTCAGGGTCCCAATTACCACGGCACGGCCGCGCGAATCGAGGTGGTTCGTGACGGCGAACCGATCGCTGTGATGCACCCGCAGAAACGCGTCTATCCCGTTCAGCGCAGCCCGACCACCGAGGCGGCGATTGACGGCGGCGTATTTCGAGACACGTTCGTTGCACTCGGCGAGCCGCTGGGCAATGGCGCCTGGAGTTTGCGAATCCGACTCAAGCCATTGGTGCGCTGGGTGTGGTTCGGCGCACTCATGATGGCGTTCGGCGGCATACTCTGTGTGACGGATCCGCGTTATCGGCGGCTGCTCGCCCGCGATGCGGGTAGGCAAACGGACGGGGTTGCCACTCGGCGGTTCTCAGAGGCCGGGACATGAAGCGTTATCTGCTTGTCGTGCCGTTGGTCCTGTTCGGTGGATTGGCGCTGATGCTCGGTGTCGGGTTGACATTGGATACCTCGGAGGTCAGCTCGCCTCTGGTGGGTAAACCGGCGCCAGAGTTTCAGGCTCCGGGTCTTCAAGACTCGGCGTCTGGTGTAGCGCTCTCCGATCTCAAGGGCGAGGTGGCTTTGATCAACATCTGGGCGAGTTGGTGTGCCACATGCCGTCAAGAGCATCCCTACTTGATGGCGCTTTCCCGGCAGGGCGTGCCCATTTACGGGATCGATTACAAGGATGAGCGTGCCAAGGCCATTGCATGGCTCGAGGAGTTCGGCAACGCCTATCAGGCGGTGGGTTTCGATCCCGACGGCAAGGTGGGCATGGACTGGGGCGTGTACGGGGTGCCGGAGACGTACGTGATCGACCGGCAGGGCGTCATTCGCCACAAGCAGACGGGCGCCATTACCGCCCAGAGTCTGCGTGAAGAGCTGCAGCCGCTGATCGCCAAGCTCCGTCGGGAGGGGGCGGCACAATGATCCGTGGAATTTTCGCGACGCTGCTTTTCGCGGTTGTGACGATGGTTGGCGTCGCGGCCGCGGCGTCCAGCCTGTACCAGTTTGACAGCTCCGATCAGGCGCAGCGCTTCGAGGTGCTGACGCGGCAGCTGCGGTGCCTGGTCTGTCAGGGAGAGAGTATTGCGGATTCCCATGCGGATCTGGCGAAAGACATGCGCGCTCAAGTGCACGAGATGATCGTGGACGGGCGCAGCAATGAGCAGATCATCCGGTTTATGACCGACCGCTACGGCGACTTCATTCTTTATCGGCCGCCCTTCGTTCCCCGCACTTACCTCCTTTGGGTCGGCCCATTGGTGCTGCTCCTCCTCGCCTGCGCCGCCATTATGTACTACGCGCGCAGCGCGCGTCGCGCCACGGTCTCCAGCGAACTGCGGCAAAGTGAGCGAGAGCGGCTCTCCCGGCTCCTCGATGGGGCGGGCGAGTCCAAAAAGGGTCGGATGCAGACATGATCGTCACTTTCTGGATCATCGCGGCGCTGATGACGCTGTTCGCCGTACTCATTGTCGTTATGCCGATCGCAAGGGGTGCGGGAGGCACTCGCAACGACGCAGCGAAGGCGAATATCGCAATTTACCGGCGCCGTCTCCGGGAGCTCGAAGAGGAACACGCCACGGGTTCGATTTCGCAGCAGAATCTGGCAGCCGCACGCGCTGAAATCGATCGGCAGCTACTCGAGGACGTCGATGAAGAGACGGTGGCGGGCAAAGCCGGAAATAGCGCTCGTCGTCGATTACCGGCCGCCGTGATGGCATCGCTCCTGGTGCCGGCGATCGTTGTCGCGTTCTATGCTTGGAACGGCTTGCCGAGGATGCAGGATCAGGGGCCTCCCGGGATTCTGCAAGGGGACGCTCGAGCCCAGCTGGCATTCGTCGAGGAACAGCTCTCGGTGCTTGAAACCCGGCTGCAGCAGCAACCGGATGATGGCGAGGGCTGGCTGATGCTCGGCCGAGCCTACGCGCTCCTTGGCCGTTACGCGGACGCCGCGGAAGCGTTCAGAAAAGCGCAAGAGGTACTCGGCGATTCAGCCCACTTGCTCGCCGAACGGGCACAAGCGCTCGCCCGCGCGGCAGATGGGCGGTTCGACGGGGAGCCGATGCGGCTCCTCGCCAGTGCCTTGAAGCTCGATCCGGGTAATACCCAGGCGCTGTGGCTTTCCGGGATCGCCGCTGAGCAAGCGGGAAACCAGGCTTTGGCAGTAGAACGCTGGCGGGCGGCACTGGCGACCGTCCCAGCCGACAGCGCGGCTGCCGCCACCATCCGTAATGCCCTCGGCCAGTCCGTCGAGCTTACGGAGGGTGCGGCCTCTGCCGCCCCTGTCGGTCGAGCGCGGATCGAGGTGTCGGTACAACTCGATCCCAAGTTCGCCCGTGAATTCGCGGCCGATACGCCGGTTTTTGTATTCGCCCGCGCCGTGGACGGTCCGCGAATGCCGCTTGCCGTGGTCCGGACCACGGTGGGTCGGCTCCCGCAGACACTGACGCTCGACGATTCCAAGGCCGTGTCCGGCGCAGCGAAGCTCTCCGCCTTTCGTGAGGTGCGGATCGTGGCCCGGGTATCGCCCGACGGCCAAGCCATGCCCAAGGCGGGCAACGTTCAGGGCAGCAGTGGTCCCGTTCAAACCGATGCAGATCAGCCGGTCACATTGGTGATGAACGCTCGCATATAGCGGTGGCAGCCGCCTATTCGAGCGTTATCCGCAAAGCCGTCGCAATAGCCCAAGGCATGAGGGAGAGACTCAATATCGAAAGGGCCAAGAGAAACAGCAGCGGCCCTTGGACTGGTAGGCCATGGGCGGCTTGATCGATCGCCGAGGCGCCGAAGATCAGCACCGGGACATACAGAGGCAGTACCAGCAGGGAGAGCAGGACGCCGCCGCGGCGGGCGCTCACTGTCAGGGCGACGCCAAGCGCACCGGTTGCCGTAATGGTTGGCGTGCCGGCGGCAAGAGTTAGTACCGCGACAGCCGCGGTCTGCGTGGGCAGCTGGTAAAGCAGCATCAGCAGTGGCGAGACGAGCATCAGCGGGGGTGCCGTGACCAACCAGTGCGCGAGCAGCTTGGCAAGCACAATCAGCGAGAGGGGCTGCGGCGCGATGGCGAACTGCTCCAGGGTCCCGTCATCAAAATCCGAGCGGAAGAGTTGTTCCATGGAGAGCACGGCGGCCAATACCGCGGCAACCCATAGCACGCCGGGGCCCACCGCACGTAGATTCGCCGGGGCGATGCTCACGGCCAGTGGAAACAAGGCACCGATAAGCAGGAAAAAGACCACGGGGTTGAGATAATCCGCACGGGACCGGTTGGCCAGCAGTAAGTCCCGCAGCAGAACGGCAAAGAAGGCCGCGCTCAGTGTCGGCTCAGTCGTTGCCGAGCGCGAGGCGGGAAACCGTTGCTTGTCCGAGGGAGAGGTGTTGATGCGTGGTGATGATTGCTGATCCGCCATCGGCGAGGTGATCCTCCAACAAACTGGATAGCCCGTCGATCGTTTGCCTGTCGAGGGCCGTGAACGGCTCATCGAGTATCCATAGGGGGGCGGCCGTGAGGACGAGCCGGGCGAGGGCCACCCGACGCAGTTGTCCAGCGGAAAGATGCCGGCAGACCGTGGCGGCATAACGGCGTATGCCCATTCGCTCAAGGGCGAGCAGTGGCTCCGCCACCGCCCCGTCGAGCCTCACATACACATTGAGATTCTCCGTCGGGGTGAGATCGAGCTTGATTGCTGGATTATGGCCCAGGAACAGCAGCACGCTCCGGTACACTTCGGTGACATCGCTGATCGGCTGTCCTTGCCAGTAGATGGTCCCGCTGGACGGTGGACTCAGCGTCGCGAGCGTCCTGAGCAACGTCGTTTTGCCCGAACCGTTGGGGCCTTCGGCAACGAGCGCTTCGCCCGGGCGCACCTGGAATTCCAGATCCGTGGCCAAGACCCGTTCTCCGCGTGAGATGGTCAGCTTTTCAACCTGCAGCATGTGCGCTCGGAGGACCGTGTGGAAAGCCGCTATCCTCGCTTAAAAGGCAAGGCGAGCCAAGCGTGCGTTACGATAGGTGTGGCTGAATCGCGATTCGCTCCTCGCGCCGTCGCTGCGCCGCGAAGGGGCGATTGTCTGGAGGATTTTCACAGACTCGGCCATGTCACCTGCCTTTTGAGGGCTACGCAGAGCTGTCGGAACGCCGGGTGAACGCGTTCATCAAGGGGCGCGGGGCATTGAGTAACCGTTCTTCACGGTATTGCGCCACGTCCGTGGAAGCTTGCGCCGACGGTTGGCATGAGGGAGGCGAGAAGCCGCGCACGCACGTTTTTCGGGACGCAAGTCGTTCGATCATCACCTATAACGAATCGCCGGATGTGCCCTTTGACCGCTCGATCAACCCGTTCAAGGGCTGCGAGCACGCCTGCGTATATTGTTTTGCCCGTCCCAGTCATGCCTATCTTGGGTTGTCACCCGGCCTTGATTTCGAGAGCAGAATTTTCGCGAAACCCGATGCCGCAGCGCTTCTGAGAAAAGAACTATCAGCGCAGAATTACACACCCGCGGTTATCGCCCTGGGTGCTAATACCGATCCCTATCAACCGATTGAGCGAAAGCTGAAAATCACCCGCGGCATTTTGCAGGTGTTGTATGAGTGCTATCACCCGGTGACGGTAATAACAAAATCAGGACTTGTCGAGCGGGACATCGATCTATTGGCGCCAATGGCGCAGCGGGGGCTCGCGCGGGCGGCGATCTCCGTCACCTCATTGGATAGCGGTCTCAGTCGCCGCCTAGAGCCCCGGGCAGCGGGGCCGCAGCGGCGTTTGCGCACCATAAAGGCGTTGAGCGAGGCCGGTATCCCGGTAACGGTGCTGTTCGCGCCGGTCATCCCCGCGCTAAACGACTCGCAGATGGAGGAGGTGCTCGCGGCGGCGCGTGAAGCAGGGGCGCAAGCGGCCGGCTATGTTCTCCTGCGGTTGCCGCTTGAGGTCGAGGAAATTTTTCGAGAATGGTTGAGCGTGCATGTGCCGCTCAAGGCGCGGCACATTCTGAGCCTGGTGCGCCAAATGCGGCAGGGAAAAGCCTACTGCGCAGAGTTCGGCACCCGCATGCGCGGCACGGGCATTTTCGCTCAACTCATCGGCAAGCGCTTCAAGCTCGCCTGCAGGCGCTTGGCTCTGAATCAGCACTACCTCGAACTGGACTGTTCGCAGTTTGTTGCCCCATGTGAGCCGGCGGGCAGGCAATTGTCCTTGTTCTAGCCGGACTGCCCGCACGCGTGGCCCGCCGGCTTGAGCCTGTCTGCGCCTGTGTTCATAATCGGCGGGGCTTGGCGACACTGGGCCGGCACCGCGAAAGCGGTCGTGATGATGGTTGTCGTTGGCGCTTTCGAACGGTGAAAGGATTGCGGGCTCGCCTCGCTGAGCGCATCATCTACCGCAAGGGGGGCGGCGACTTCAAGCCTGGGTCTCGTAGCCGCCAGAAAGCGAGCCGTGTAGGAATCCACACATCGTGCTATGGGCAGGAGAGCGACAGGCCGTGCGCTAGCGGGTACGCGGGATCGTGTCACGGCGGTCTTTCCGAAGCACGTCTACACCGAGGGGGACGAGCTCTACGCTTTCATGCTCTCGACCATCCGGTCCGCTTGCCGCAGTATCAGCCTAGAGACTTACACGTACGCCGACGATGCAGTGGGGCGGCGGTTCAGTCGTGCGCTCGCCGAGCGCGCAGAGTCTGGCGTGAAGGTCAGGCTGTTGGTTGATGCCTTCGGCTCGCTGGGGTGCTTTCCGCGCCGCGCGGAGAAGCAGCTGCGCGCTGCCGGAGTTCAGGTGCGTCGTTTTCACCGTTGGCATTGGCGCTACCCGTTGCGGTACGACCGTCGGGATCAGCGAAAATTGCTCGTAGTCGATCGGCATTATGCGTTCCTCGGCGGTTTCAATATTCACGAACAGAGCTCTTGCGTGCACGCGGGAACCGAGCGCTGGCGCGATACACATGTTTACTTCGAAGGGGCGCTGGCTCGCGAGGCCGAAGCGCTGTTCGATCTGTTCTGGTACCGGCATTGGCGCCATCACCACGCGCTGCGGCTTCCGGCGACCGATGTACTTGCGTCCAACCATGACAGCGATACACGCCAGCGGTTGCACTTTTTTGTGGATGATATCCTGGACGGCGTTCGAGCCCGCCTCTGGGTAAGCACGCCTTATTTCGTGCCGGATCAGGGTATGCAGCGGTGGCTGATTCGAGCGGCGCGACGAGGCGTGGACGTCCGCATGCTCGTTCCCCGCAAATCGGACGCCCGCTTGGCGCGGTGGGCCTCATCCGCCGCCTACACTCGCTTGCTCCGCGAGGGCGTGCGAATTTTCGAGTACTTGCCGCGTACGCTGCATGCCAAAATTGTGGTCGCCGATAGAGAATGGTGTATCGTCGGGACGTCTAATCTCGACAGTCGTAGCGCACATACCAACTACGAGCTCAACCTCATTTCTGCTGATCCCGCATTTTGCCGTGAGTTAGCAGAGCATTTTAAGCAAGATCTACTCTGCTCTGCAGAGGTGCGCCAGAGCGGTTGCGTGAAACACCCTGTCGTGAAGCACGTTGCCGAGACCCTCGGCTGGTTTACCAGACGCTGGCACTAGCCTTGGGGGGGGCGTGCTGCCGTGCTGCCATAAGGGCAGAGATCGAATCATCGCAAGCTGAATTCACTTAAATTTCAGAAAGAGGCCGTATCGCATGCAACATGCCCCCTTCCTCCGTCGTCTGCTGCTAGCGAGCGCGTTACTGTTCGCAGGGGCGTTGTGCAACGCAGAGTTGGTTGCCGCGCAGGGCACTGGCGCTGTCTCGCCCGACGCCTTTAACGGGCCGACACGGCAGAAGCTCATGGATACCCGGGAGAAGCTCAAGAATCTCCACCGACAACTTGCTGAGATCTCTGCGGCTGCCCGCAAAAACAACCCTTCCCTTCAGGCTCAGGAAGATAAGCTGCGCCATCTCGTTCTCAATACGATGGAGGCCGCCGGATATCAGCCGGAGAGGGCGGTAGCGCATATCAAAGAGTTGAGCAGCAAGTTGCGTTCCGAGGACATTAATCCCGAGCAGAAAAAACGCTTGATCGCCGACTATCGCCAGACGCAAGCTCGTTTGATGGCGGCACAACGCGAGGCCATGAACAATGATGAGGTTCAACAGGCACGACAAGCGTATCAGGATCAAATGCGTCAAGCGATGGAGAAAGAAGATCCCAATGCCAAGGCGCTGATTCAACGCTATGCCCAGACGCGAATGCAGCTGAGGCGTCAGCTCGACGAGGCGGTAAAGAGCCAGAAGGCAGACGACTGATCGCGCGCTGGACTTCGCCGACCAGGAATTCGAAAAGGGTTTCTGCGGGCACCTCCGAAACTTCAGGTGTTATGGCAAGCTATTCATGTTTCCGGCGTTTGTAGGAGCGAGCCGCGAACGTCCTGTTACCTTTGCGCCGTTCAATCGCACGGGTTGTGGCCGGGCGATCATACGACGCCAGCCGAACCGATGCCGCGGCGGCGGCAAAGGTCCGGCGCGAATCGAGCTTTGCCATGAGGTCGTGAGCTGACGACATGGGACTATTCGCCATCATTCCCCGCCATGATCGCAATCAGGCATTACGAGTAAAGCGCTTCTTGATGGCGGGCCTGGTGTACACGATGATTATCGGCTTGATGGCGATTTATGTCCTTCAGGGCTTCCTATCATTACGTGGTTGGCTGGTTACGATAAGCGCTATTCTCGCCGTTAATTCCATCGTATTCCTGATTCTGCGCAGCGGCCGCAATGAGCGCTTCCATGACCCGAGCATGACCGGGTTTCAGATGTTTGCGGCTTGTCTTTTGATGATGCTTACGCTCGCCGAAGTGAATACCGGCCGGGGCGCCCTGTTGATGCTTTATGTCGTGCTTTTGCTGTTCGGGGTTTTTCGGTTGCGGGCCCAGCAGTTCATGGTGCTGGGACTTTTCGCGTTGGCGTGCTACACAGCGGTGATCGCGTTCGCCTACTACCGGCAGCCGGAGGCGACCGATTTGCCGGTCGAGCTGCTGCAGTGGCTTGCATTCGCCGTGCTGATTCCATGTGGAAGCTTCTTCGCCGGTTACGTGGGCCGTCTTCGACAACAAACGCGCGAGTACCAGGTCGCATTGCAGCAAGCGCGCGAGAAGGCCCATGATTTTGCGATATACGATGATCTCACCGGAATCAGCAATCGGCGCAACATCCTCCATCTTCTGGAGCAAGAGCGCGAGCGCTCCGATCGTCTTAGCTTGCCATTTTCCGTGTGTCTGCTCGACCTAGACGATTTTCGCCGCATCAATCAACAATTCGGCTATATCGCGGGAGATCAGGTTTTGTGTCAGGTGGCGCAGTGCCTGAACAAGATGCTGCGCACCGTCGAGGAGGTCGGCCGGTACAGCGGCGAGGAATTTTTGGTCATCATGCCAGATACCACGGAGGCGGCCGCTGCGGAACGGGCCGAGCGCTTGCGAGAGCAGGTGGAGCGCTGCCGATTCAAGGGGCTTGAACCTTCGCTGCGGCTGACGTTGTCCATCGGAGTCAGCGACTATCACCCGGGAGAAGGGTTGTGGGCGGTGATCGGGCGCGCCCGCTGGGGCGCTGACAAGGCATTGGACAGTGGCGGCAACCAGACCCGCATCTGCTCCCGGGAGCAGTCGGGTAGCGTCACCACCTCATGAGCTTGCGCCGCCGCGTTGGCAGGCAGACGAGGCCCAAGCGGATCTATTTTGCTCCGCGATAGCCGTTCATCAGCCTGAGGTTCAGCCCGGCGCAGGCCCGCTCAAGTCGACCCTCAGCGCGTTTTTTTATCGACCCATAAGCCGACTGATCGCCGACGTTCGTGCCTTACGCGGCATAACTCCTATGGGGCGCAGGTGTTTTCTCTCTCGGCACTAGGCAATTCCGTTAGGACTGGCAGCGTTCACTCATCTAAATTGAGGTCGTTCTGCACGGCCTCGAATAGGGCGGCTGCGGGATTTCTCAGGACAAGGGGGTACGGTTGCGTTTGTATATGGGCGCCGCGTGCAGCGTCTCCACCGGTGCAATTTCTCTAAGCGAAGGCCAACGTTGTTGCCGCAGAGTTCGTTCGATTTGCCTCCAGTCGGCGTCCGTCAACAGTTGATCGGCCAGTGGTAACAGCTCGTTTTCCTCGCGTTCCACGTGCCAGCGCTGCAACTCGATGTAGCGATGCGCCCGCGCATCGAACTCGGCTTTGGCGACGACCACATCCTCCGCCATGTCCTCTACGCTTTCGAGTAGTTCCTCGCTGCGTCGGCGAAGATCCTCTTGTTGCTGAATGAGCTCACTGACCAGGCGGGCGGCACCGCGTTCACGCGCCAAGACGTTACGGTAAATTACCCGCTCCTTATTGCTGTCCCCTGGACCTAGGTACTGAGTGAGATAATAGAATCCATCTTTCAAAGCGCTCAGGTCAGCGCTCCCCTCCTGACCGAGCGCCTCGACTTCCTGCTCCAGCATGTCGAGAACGGTACGAATCTCTTCATGCCTTAAGAGAAGCTCGTCGAGCATGTGCATGGCGGATTCTCCTAGCAGCCGCAGTGATTTCTGCCATGGCCTGGAAGTAGGTATCGAGACTTGCACGGACTCCGAGTCCCCAGTTCATCATCTCAAGCACTATAGTCCACAGCCGGAGCAGCCGCCTGTCGCGAATGCTCGGAGTGTGATGGCGTTCCTGGTCTCGGCGCCAAACGCCTCTGTCTCGCGCGCCAATGCTTCGAAAACGGGCAATCAGCGATCGCGCAGGATTTTGATCGCCCATGATAGACAGACGGCACGCCAGAGCAGATCGCTTCGCGTGTCGCGGCCATGGCGATGCGGCAATTTAATGTGAGCGGCGCTACCTTTTGTTTTTACGCAGCCTCTCGGGTACGTTTGAGCTCCTCCTCACGCAGCGAACGCCGGAGGATCTTGCCAACGTTGGATTTGGGCAGCTCGCTACGGAATTCGATCTCCCGAGGTACCTTGTAGCCGGTGAGCTGTTTGCGGCAGTGGTCAATAACCTCGTCTTCGCTCAGGGCGTGCTTGCCGCACACGACAAAGGCCTTTAAGCGCTCGCCGTGCTCTTCATCGGGAACCCCGATAACGGCCGCCTCGAAAACGTTCGGATGGGAGACGAGCACGCTCTCCACCTCATTTGGATAAACGTTGAACCCCGAGACGTTAATCATGTCTTTCTTGCGGTCGACGATATAGACGTAACCCTGCTCATCCATGCGGGCGATGTCGCCGCTACGCAGCCAACCATCGGCAAAAAAGGCGCTTTCCGTCTCCGCCGTGCCCACGCCCCAATAGCCCGCCATAACCTGGGGGCCGCGCACGCACAGCTCACCGTTCTCACCGAGGGCAACTTCCTCACCCCGGTCGTCGCGCATGCTCACCTCCGTCGAGGGGATGGGCAGCCCGATACTGCCTTTGTAATCAGCGAGGTCCACGGGATTGACGCATACCGCCGGAGAGGTCTCGGTGAGTCCATAGGCTTCTACGAGTGTAGAACCGGTCGTGGCTTTCCAGCGCTCCGCAACCCGGCGCTGGACCGCCATGCCACCGCCGAGAGTCAGTCGCAAATGGCTGAAATCGATTTTCTCGAATCCCGGCGTATTGAGCAGGCCGTTGAAAAGCGTATTTACCCCGGTGAACGCGGTGAACCTCTGACGGCGGAGTTCTTTGACGAAGCTCGGTAGATCCCGCGGATTGGTGATCAGTACGTTTTCGCCGCCGAGTTTCATGAACATCAGGCAATTCGCCAGCAGCGAGAAGATGTGGTAAAGCGGCAGCGCGGTGATGATTACCTCTTGCCCGGCGCGCATCTTAGGGGCGATCCAGGCAGAGGCCTGCTGCAAGTTGGCGACCATGTTGCGGTGGGTAAGCATCGCGCCTTTAGCCGTGCCTGTGGTGCCCCCCGTATATTGAAGAAAGGCGAGATCACCCGGTCCTACGGTTGTCTCGGTGAGCTCGAGGCGGTTTCCCGCCTGTAGCGTTTTCCGGAAGGAAACCGCATCCGGGAGATGGAAAGAAGGCACCGCTTTTTTGATGTATTTCACCACCGCATTGACAAGTTGCGCCTTGGGCGTCGGTAACAGATCGCCGACGCGGGTGGTGATCACGGTCTTGGGATGTTGCTCGGTCGGGATCTGTTCTAGCGTGTGAGCAAAATTCTCGAGCAGCACAATCGCCCGAGCCCGCGAATCATTGAGCTGATGGCTCAGCTCGCGCGCCGTATAGAGCGGATTGACGTTCACCACGGTGAGTCCGATCCGCAGGGCGCCCATCAGGGCAATGGGGTACTGCAGGACGTTGGGCAACATGAGCGCGATCCGGTCGCCTTTCTTGAGTCCCGCGCGCGCTTGCAGCCACGCGCCGAAGGCGCGGCTGCGCGCATCGAGATCACGATAAGTCAGCGCCGCGCCCATGTTGCTGAACGCCCGATGATCGGGGTAGTGACGAACGCTTTGCTCGAACACGTCCTTGAGCGAAGCGAACTCATCGGGGTCAATCTCTGCCGGTACGTCCTTCGGATAGCTCTTGAGCCAGATTTTCTCCAATGTTTTTCTCCCAAATCCCTCGGCTGAACGAGTTCGCGACGATCGCGCGCGTCACGGACCAGTATAGAAAACGCAAGTCACGATCGCAGCACTTGGTTTCTGCCTTGGCACTTTGATCGTTGGGTCTCCGGGCGAGTGGGATGGTGCAACAAAAAAGTGCTATGCTGCATCGCAACAAACACGGCGATCGGGTATGGCCACCGGCGAGAGCCGGTCGACCGTCACTGGCTTGGTAATGGAGGTCCGTTGGCCATGTATGACGCACTCTACACGATGACAAACGCGCTATTCGCGCAGTTGTTTGATCCCGCGCGTCGATACAATGCGTTGGTTTACGAGAATCTTGGGAAAGTCGCCGAATTTCAGCTCGACTCTCTCCGTTCCTATACTGATATCGGGCTCCGCCCGCTGCGCGAGGCGCTGCGAGTGAACGATGGCGAAGATTTCCAGCGGCTCATGGTGAGCCAGAACGAAGCGGGGCATACGCTGGTGGCAAAGTTCATGGCCGATACCCAGACGCTCGTTGGCTTTGGCCAGACCTTCGGCCAGGAAGTTCAGAATTTGCTAACGCAAGCCACCGATGCTCCCGTGACCGGGGGCGCGGCAAGCGATGCAGCCCAACCTCCCGCGAGAGCAGCGCGCCGGAAATCCGGCTAGTCTCCAGCAGGTCCGATGCGGCGCCTCGCGGCCGCCACCGGTACGCTCGCAAGGTACAACAGGGCAAACGCGAAGATGCGTGCGATGGTTTTCGAGGGCCCGGAGCCGCGTCTGCAGCTGCAGCGGCTCGCGCTTCCCGTGCCGGGCCGGGGACAGGTGCGGCTGCGGGTTTTGGCCTGTGCGGTCTGCCGCACGGATCTTCATGTGATTGATCGGGAATTACCGCAAGTCAAGCGCCCGCTCATTCCGGGTCATGAAATCGTTGGTGTGGTGGAGCGACTCGGCGAGGGCGTCACACGGCTTGCTATCGGCGAGCGGGTCGGTGTGCCCTGGATCGGCTGGACCTGTGGCCGGTGTCGTTATTGCCGGCGCGGACTCGAGAATCTCTGCCCTACGGCGAAATTCACCGGCTACACGCTCGATGGGGGGTATGCCGAATATGCGCTCGCCGACGAGCGCTATTGTTTTCCGATCCCCGCCGGCTATGGGGATGCCGCGGCCGCCCCATTGCTGTGTGCCGGAGTGATCGGCTATCGCGCCTATCGGCTCGCTGGGCCCGGTGTGCAGCCCCTCGGGCTCTACGGCTTCGGAGCCGCAGCCCATATTCTGGTGCAAATCGCCCGGTACGAGGGCAGAGACGTCTATGCGTTCTCCCGACCGGGCGACCGCGCCGCGCAGCAGTTTGCCTTGCAATTGGGCGCTGTTTGGGCCGGCGACTCCGATGCGACACCGCCGCAGGCCTTGGATGCGGCGATCATTTTTGCGCCGGTCGGCGATCTGGTCCCCAAGGCGCTCGCGCATACCGTGCCCGGCGGTAGCGTTGTCTGCGGGGGCATTTACATGAGCGATATCCCTTCCTTTCCCTACGCGCTTCTCTGGGGGGAGCGGCTCGTGCGTTCGGTTGCCAATGTGACTCGAGCAGACGCGGAGGGCTTTCTGGCCCTTGCCTCCCAAGTGCCGATACGCACTCAGGTCAGGCTGTTTCCGCTCGCCGAGGCGAACGCCGCCCTCGATTGTCTGCGTCGCGGGCGTCTGCAGGGAGCGGC
The DNA here is from genome assembly GCF_059432795.1 of Nitrococcus sp. Classification (NCBI taxonomy): domain Bacteria; kingdom Pseudomonadati; phylum Pseudomonadota; class Gammaproteobacteria; order Chromatiales; family Ectothiorhodospiraceae; genus Nitrococcus; species Nitrococcus sp. The sequence goes on from NZ_JBXWZQ010000031.1 coordinate 22,235, forward strand.
CGTCCTCACACCATGAATCGATTGCCACGAAGGCCGCTTCAGCCGGGCGTCGTCTGCTCAAGGCGGGACAACGATACCGACGGGTTCGCCGGCTTGCAGGTTAAAGCGTGCGGCGGTCGCGGCGGTGCAACGCTGGATCAGTGCGCGCTCCTTGTCGTTGAACTGAGGCGCATAATAGGTGGGAAATCGGATTCGCTGCTCCGCATGTTCGAGCAATTCAGCGGACAGCGGGAGCCGACAGTGCTCTAGCAGCCGGCTTAGCGTCTCCCGCGGCGCACGGCATAGCTCTTCGAAGCGCACGACGAGTGTGGCCTGGCGCAGCCGCGGGTTGCGTTCCAAGACAGTGGCCAAGTAGGCGTGAATATGCGTCCAGTAGCGTGCCCAGCCTTCGAGCTCCGCTCCCCGTGCCCAGAGAGCAATGATTTCCTGTGCGGCTTCCTCGTCAGCGGCATTGATCGGGCGACGGTCCAGACCGAATTCATAATGGCCGATCCGGCGCAAGTGCGATAGCGCGCGCGGATTACGCTGGGTTCCCTCGCAGAACAGGGCGTGCTGTTTCATCAGTGAGGCGATGTGCCATACCGGGTCCCGCACCGGGATCACGAAGCGCGCATCGGCGAAGAGCGTGAGTAGGTACTCCAAGCGAGTGACGTTGTAGTTGCCTTTGGAGAGATAGCGCTTTCCCCCACGCACGAGCAAGAGCTTGCGAAGGTGGTCGCGGTAAAACGCCTCGAATTCGCCATTGGCCGTATGAGCGTCCAGCACCGCGTTTTCCCGGGGATCGTGCAGCCGAGGGAAAAAGGCCATCCAGAGGATTTCCTCGAACGCCTCGGGACTCTCGGGCGTAACCAATATGCCGTCGCGATGCGTACGCTCACTCGGTTCGGATGCTCGCTGTGGCGTGTAATCAAGGTAGCGGTTCCATAAGTAGGGCGTATAGACCCCGGGGTAGTCGCGGTAGCGGTGGACGGCGATTCCGGGCAGTGAAGACAGCAGCTCGAGTAGCAGTGTGCTGCCCGAGCGCGCCAGCCCGGCAATGTAGATCGGCGCTTCGATACGGGTCTCGACGAGCGCCTCGCTGAGCAAGCGCGTTTCGAGTGCACCGAGCTTGATCCCCAAGCGCTTGTGCCGGTCGAGGAAGCCGCCGAGCACGTCAATCCAGCGCGCGACGAAAAACGGGTCGTTCCGTTTGCAGTGCCGCTGCGTGGGGGTGCGCTTCCGTCTCATCTCAGGCAATCCGCCACCGCGCCTTGACCATGATCGAGATCCCGACCACCGAGAGGAAAAAGGGCGCTTCCCAACCCCGAAGCCACTGTGGCCCGAAATCGAGGTATTGCCTGTGCGGAAGGTCTACCTCAATCCAGTCAACCGCGGCGCTGTTCGGCAGGTAGCCGATCGGGTTAGCAATCAACGCATTCCACCAACGCCATTTATGGATGATCGGCACGGGCACCGCCAACGCCACATCGGCCACGATTTCCCGGCTCTCGTTAGAGACCCGGATCCGTGGCGTCGGCCGATGGCTTGGCTGGGGTTCGGGGCGGGCTGCCGCTACCCAGTCCACCCGCAACTCAGGGGGCATCGTCCGAACCGAGGGTATCGTTCCTGCTAGTGGGTAAGCGTAGCCGTACGCGGTGCTCAGCCAGCAAACAAGGGCGAGCAGTGGCAACGAGGACAGCGCCGCCGGCCAGGCCACGAGCCGCACCTGTTTCAGCGCGGTTCGCAAGAGGCTGCCTATAAGCGATGCGGCGCTGGCGAAGTCGCCATCGTGGGCTTCGAGGCGTTCCCGCAGCCGCGCGACTTCGGCTTTGGTGCGATAGATTCGAGCCTGGTCGGAAAGGGCTCGGTAAAGCCCCATGGAGATACCGCCGGCGACGATGCCCCAAAGGATGAGTCGTCCAAGCGGGGGGATAAGGGCCGCTGCTTGGGCATCGAGCCAGGCGAAGATCGGTGCTGGAAAATCAAATACACCCATGGTGAAGGTTCTCTGGAGCCGGCGAAGCGCCGGGTCAGGGCGCTCGCCGGGGCAACTCCTCGCTGCTCTGTTGTACCGCTGCGGGCGCCTCCGGGCGCTCCTGAGGCTGGGCCGCGGCCGCCGCGCGCCTTGTCCGTAGGCGCTTACGCCACTGGCGCACGGGCCAGAGGACGACGAATGCCAACGCAACGCCAGCGGCAAGTAGCAATCCCCACAGCGCACCAAGCAGGCTGAGCCCGGCACCGGGGCCAACATAGGCGAGAGCGGCATTGCTCTTGGTAAGCGCAACAAGGATTGATAGTAGGATTAGGTATTTCGTCCTCATCGGCTGTCGACCTTTTTTGTGAGTGAATTGGCGGAGAGTTGCTTACGAAATTCGGCTGTGAACGCGCTCGGGGGGAAACGTTGCGCCCCGCTGACGATGGGGATGTATTTCTCGTCGGGACCGCCACGGATCGGGTTATGGTACTCCCAAGCTATGTTGCCCGCGGGCGTTACCTCGAGCAGTCGCCCGCCGTCGGATTCGGTGATCAGCGTGTTGCCGTTGGGCAGTCGCTGCTGAGTCCCGCGAATGAGGCTCTGAAAAGGCCGCATCGCGTCTCCGGCATAGCTCCAGACGATGGCTCCCGTGCCGGGATTGACCTCGATGACGCGGCTTTTGCCACCGCGTCCGAAATGCCCGCGATTGTCGAAGAGCAAGACATTTCCATTTGGCAGAATGTCCGCGTCATGTTGTGAGAGCCACGCTCCGCGCGTTGCCCAGACGATCACGCCTCGTTCGATGTCGAGCAGCGCAAGCGTGCCGCCGGCGAGTTCGCGCAATGACAATAGAACCTGCCCCGCGGCGGCGACGGGGATATTGCGGGACAAAGCGTCGGCCGCGGCGCGATCAAGGACGCGCACCGAATTGGTATGCAGCGGATCCTCCAGCGTGTAATAGGCGGTGCGCCAGAGCAGGCGGCGATAGTCCGAGCGGTTGAAGGCATCGAGCAGGGAGATCTTCCGCAGGGTCTTGCCCTCGGGGGAGAGGATTGCCAGCTGGTCTTCCAGCAACGGCGGCCGCAGGTCGGGTACGCCCTCCAAGGGCTCGCGGCGGAAATCATGGCTGAGCGCATAGATGCGCCCGCTGGGGGTCACGGCAAAATCGTGATGAAAGCGATCCAGGTTTGTCCAGATGACTTCGGAGTTCCGGTCGAGCTTGACCATGCCGTAACCCCAGGGGGTATCCCCGACGCCGATGTAGATCGCCAGCAGATCCCCGTTGGGATAAGCCTGCGCCTTACGCATATAAATCTGCCTGTCGGGTACCGGGTCGCGCACGGCCGCCGTGGAATCCCACAGCGAGCTGAACTCGCGATGCCATTCGTGCACGATTGTGCCGTCCATGGCGATCAGCTGCGCCGTTGGTGCGTGCCCGGAGGTATAGAGGGTCAGGCCAGGGTAAGCGTCTCGTCGCTGATGGATTGTGCTACCGCGTTGCGTCGTCCGCGCAGGCGCCCAGAGATCTGCGGCAAAGCGATCGCGGTAATCGGCGTGTTTGGCAATCAAAGCGGTTGCGCCACGATAGGCGTCACGGACGTAGTTGCTGGGAAAAACCGCCGCGACGGTGGCCACCGCGCCACCGAGGAACGCCAGGAATACAATCGCGAGAAGGAAGAGCACGTAGGAGAACCTGTTCATTCCCCGCCATCCTTAGGTCATCACCCGGTAACGCTTCGAAGTCGCCACGCCATACCGAGCCTTGGTAGTGGCAGGCGACGCAGTTGAATTGAGGCAAGCAACATGCCAATTAGCGAAGATAAACGCGTTTCAGACGCTGGACCGTTACATCTACCGGGTTGCCTGTCGCCAGAAACCGACAAGCCCCCGTAGTTTGTCCGCACGGCATGACCAATGTCTGTAGAGCGATTCATCGATCAGTTGCCGTGCCTTCGATCGGTTCTGCGGTAGGACGCTCTCTCGCCAAGCGCAATGCCGTTCGGTCGTGTAGGGGAAAAAAGCCCTCCAGCATGGCGACCAACCTTATGGCCGGCGGCGCTCATGTACTCCGAGGCCGCCCGGCCGCAGATGCGAGTGATTGCTGCGCGCGGATGTCATTCGCGTGCCGGCACTGCCACGCTTTGACCATAATTCGGCCCGTCGCAGCGGCAGTCCGTTGTTTACAGGCAACATTCGCCTACCAGGGAACTTTAATGTTGTGAGTGGTCGAAAAATAACGGGCGCTTTCTGCTTTCCCAATAATGTATGCCTAGTTGTTTACGTGTTACGAGAGATTGATTAGACTTTTAGCTGAGTGTTCATTGTCTCGTATCCACAACAGGAGTGGCGCATTATTCGCAAATATATGGCAAAATTAGGCAGGTTCCGTTGCCTTGAGGCGACATGAGCTTTGGCTTAGCGACGAAATCAACGAATCCCGGAACACTCTGCGCTGCTTGGTAAGGAATTAGATCGAACGATGGGTGTGTCTGATAAAGGGATGCAGTCGCGCGTCTAGGAAGGATGGCAAGGTTTTGCCACCTCTGGGCGGATGATACTAGGCATGGTGTTTGCAATCCAAACAGCAGGCTAACTTTAAAATCAAGAAATCCGGAGGTTTCAAGTGATGATCCGAAAGGTTTTGCTCGGACTTCTAATCAGCATGACGCCGCTGTGGGCGTTCGGCCAAGGTACGTCAGGTATCGGGCCTGAGGCGGGTGACAAAGAGATCGTATTATCGGGTACCGGCAACAGCCGCAACGACTTGGATCAGATGTCCTTTGGCGTCCTGGGCGGGCTGGGCTGGTTCTACACGAGACAGCTCGAGTTCGGTATCCGCCAAGGCGTGAGCCACACTGACTTGCCGAATACTGGTCGTAATAGGTGGGAGGGCTCCACGCGAGGGTTCGTGGACTACCATTTCATCCCCACGGATCGCGCCCGGCCGTTCATCGGGGCCAGCCTAGGCGGTACCTACGGCCAGCGGGTCAATAAAAGCGCCATTGTGGGCCTCGAGGGTGGCTTGAAGTATTTCGTGCGGCCGAAGACCTTCATTCATGGGGCCGTTGAGTACAAGTACTTCTTCGAAAATCTGTGAGATATCGAAGATGCCTTCTACGACTGTGCGTTCGTCTACACGGTCGGTATCGGCTACCT
>NZ_JBXWZQ010000032.1:0-15897 GCF_059432795.1 Nitrococcus sp.
ACTTCCTCCTGCTTGGCCCATTCGATCAAACGTCCCAGAGCGGCTGCCCCGGGCGTTTTACCAGAGACCTCGATCGCAATCTGGCGCAGCCCGTACTCGTCAGCGAAACAACCCCACGCCGGATGGATAACCAGAAAGCTCCGGTTTTTCAGACTCGCCAATAAGCGGCGAATCTCGGAATCGAGCTCGCGCAGATCCGCGGCGAAGGCGTGATAGTTCGCCTCGTACTCAGGGGCACCGGCCGGGTCCAGACGCGAAAGGTCGTCACGTATGCGCGCGGCCATCGCCATCACCAGCCGTGGATTGGTCCAGATGTGGAAATCCTCGGCGCCCGCCCCATGACCCAAGCCGCCACAAGGCTGCTCTGCATCGCTGCGCAAGCGGATACCCGCCCTGAGATCGCTTACCTGCATCCGCGAATTGGCGCTGCGGATGCGCTCCATCCAGCTCTGCTCGAAGAGCCCGCCGATACGGAAGTAAATATCGGCGTCCGCCAGGGCGGCCATCTGCCTCGGGGTGGGCTCATACGTATGCGGGCTGTTGCCGGGCTGAACCATGACGCCGACCTGCGCACGATCACCGGCGATTCGGGTGACGAAGGTCTTCTGCGGAGCGACACTAACGAAGACGTGCAGCGGCAGGGTGACATTTGCAGCCGTGCAGACTCCCGTCAGCGATAACAGACACAATCCCAACAATTGCACCGAGATAGACAGGCGCACCGCGGCGCAGCCTCTGTGCATTGACGTTGCAATGCCACCGAACGCCTCGCTCATCGAGGTACGGCCGGCTCATGGGAGCGAGATTCAGTAGCCCATCGCATCGAGCTTGCAGTCACACGCATGCCTGCGCCTGCCCTTCCTAAAGGTGGCAGCGGTTACTCAAGTAACCACCATCGGCCCCATCGGCCTTCCACCCATCAAGTGCAGATGCAGATGGTAGACTTCCTGCCCGCCGTGGCGATTGCAGTTTATTAATAGTCGATAGCCATCAGCAGCAATCCCCTCCTTTCGAGCCAGATCGCGGGCGACGATGATCATATGTCCGACCAGTGTCTCGTCTGCATCGTCAATGTCGTTGACCGTCGGAATCTCTTTGTTGGGGATGATGAGGATGTGAACCGGGGCCTTGGGGCTGATATCCCGAAAGGCGGTCACCTGATCGTCGCGGTAAACGATATCAGCAGGCACGTCGCCGTTGACGATCTGCGCAAAGATATTCGCCATAATCACTTCGCCTTCACTGAAGCTCAGACGCCGATCATAGCCTGATAACACAGCAGCCGGTGCTCAAACCACCCCTGGATGCCATCAGACCCATCGGTCGGCGCGAAACGCTGTCCTCCGATCGTGCGCCCTGAGGCGGCTCGAGAACGTGCGCCCACCCGAGCGATGCGCCATAAGCCGCGCGCATGATAACGTAACGTCGCGGGTCGCGCACGCCGACAGCGGCTGCTCGCGCTTCGCATCGTGGCGCCGATAGCAGTCGCGGGTCGCGCACGCCGACAGCGGCGTTGCTATGAACCGGGCCGAGGCCATACCCGGTTTGACACGTCACTCAGAAATGTTTCCCGGAATTCGGACCAGGCCGGCATCCGGTGGGAGCGAGCCGTCGGGTGCGGCGTCAGGTCACGCGATTTCGCAGATACACGGGTAACGCCTGGCTGGCATCGACCCGAACGCCCTGTCGATACAGCACGCGCGCGATACTCAGGCAGTCCTGGGCGTCCGGCAAACGCCCGCCATCGATGCCAAGCGCTGGCCGGCCGCAGCGCGACACGAGACGTGCCCCGTAAACGTCCCACCCCGTACCGACACCGCACCATGGGCCGAGCCGCGGCGGCACGGTTACCGCATCGGGGGAGACGACTGTCTCCTCTGAGACGGCGACCATAATCCCCTGCTCACCCAGCCGATAGGCGCCCCAGTAAACTTCATCCATGCGCGCGTCGATCGCCGCGAGCACAGCCGCGCCTCCCTGCTCCCGATAATTGCCTTGTGCGAGGCACGCCAGAGTCGAGACTGGGATCACCGGGCGATCCGCCCCGTACGCGAGCCCCTGGGCTATCCCGGCCGCAATGCGAATGCCGGTGAACGAGCCGGGTCCGCGACAATAGGCTATGGCGTCCAGATCCTGCAGCCGCAGGCCAGCCTGCTCCAGCAATTCGTCAAGCATGGGAAGCAGGTGCCGGGCGTGACCGCGCGGCATCAGCTCATAACGGCTCAAGACGCCAGCTGAGGTGAGAAGCGCGGCAGAACATGCCTCGGTCGTCGCATCAAAAGCCAGTATTCGGGCAACACTCACGGGTGTTTCCTGGGTGATTCACCTGCCGGCGAGACGGTGCCTGTGTTTCGCCCGGGGTGGAAGTGGATTGCTGCAGCCCCGCAGCGCACGCGGCAGGGCAAGAGTTTTCCATTCATTCGTCAATAAGTATTTCTGTAACAGTAACTTGCATCTCCATAAACCCCTCCCGTCCGGAATTCGACCTTGACATCGTTGCAGCCAGCGTATTTAATTTTGATCAAGCATTGTCCGCGAAATCAGGAATGCGTTTAATTTCAATCGCTTCTATCGACAGGTTGCCTAACCTGCGCTCAGGCCAACATCCCTTCGCAGATTATCCCAGACCCACGGAATCTTGTCATCGGCATAAGACATTGCTTTTCCGACAAGAATTCGCTGCGTTGAGGGGTGTGTTCCACAATCCTCCGGCAATCGCATCGCTCGACGTCGATCGTAATCGGTTCTCGCGACCGCCTGTGTCTCGCGCCAGATGAGCACACCAAGAGGATATCCCGCCTAAGCTTACGGAGGTGGCTGTGGCGCCCACGAAACCGAATGCGGAGCTCATTATTCGTCAGCCCCACGTCGATGACGGCGCGGCCATATGGCGCGTCGTCAAAGAATCCGGTGTCCTCGACCTCAACTCGAGCTACCTCTATCTGCTGCTCGCGAAGGACTTTGCTGATACCTGTGTCGTTGCCGAGCTGGATGGCGAGGTGGTCGGCTTCGTCACCGGCTACCGACCGCCGACCCGGGGCGAGGTCGTTTTCCTCTGGCAGGTCGGGATTCTCCCGAGCATGCAGGGGCGTGGCCTGGGCAAACAGCTCGTGACCGACTTTCTGAATAGCCCCGGCGCCGAGGGGGCGACGATGCTCGAGACGACCGTGGCGCCATCGAACACCGCATCCCGTGCACTCTTTCAAGCGATCGCCCGGCAACTCGGCGTGGAGTGCCGCATCAACCCTTGCTTTAGCGCCGGTCAGTTTCCCGAGCCAGGTCACGAAGACGAGGAGCTGTACCGCATAGGACCCTTGCCGCACAGGGCAGTCGCGCGCTGATCGGATTTGTGCGAATGGGCCGGCAGCTGCTTCACGTCGAACCAGCTCAGTTATAGACACTAGAGGTGCTCTCAATGGAACTAATGGAGGCTATCGAACGCTACGAGTCCGAGGTGCGCAGCTACGTGCGCAACTTTCCAACGGTGTTCGAAAAGGCCCGGGGATCCTATCTCTATGACGTCGATGGCAAAGCCTATCTTGACTTTTTCGCTGGTGCGAGCGTGCTCAATTACGGGCACAATCACCCCGAACTCAAGAAGGTGCTGATCGACTACCTCGCCGCCGACAACGTGACCCATAGCCTTGATATGGCGAGCCGGGCGCGTGCGGAGTTCCTCATGACCTTCCATGAGAAGATACTCGAGCCCCGCGGCATGAATCACCGTGTCCAGTTCCCTGGTCCCACCGGTACGAACGCGGTCGAAAGCGCCTTGAAAATCGCGCGCAAAACGAAGGGCCGGGAGAAGATCATCGCCTTCACCAATGCCTTCCACGGCATGACCTTGGGCTCGCTGTCGGTTACCGGTAACGCGTTCAAGCGCGCCGGCGCCGGCGTGTCGTTGACGCACAGCGACCCAATGCCATTCGATGGCTATCTTGGGGAGGGGTTCGATACGATCGACTATCTCGATCGTGTGCTCGATGACGGCGGTAGCGGCGTCGATCAACCGGCGGCCGTCATCACCGAGACCTTACAGGCCGAGGGCGGCGTCAATATCGCCTCCGTCGCGTGGCTGCGCCACCTGCAGCAGCTTTGCCGCAAGCACGACATGCTGCTCATCATCGACGACATTCAGGCGGGGTGCGGCCGTACGGGAACGTTCTTCAGCTTCGAGGAGGCGCAGCTCGACCCGGACCTCATTACCGTGTCCAAGTCGCTGAGCGGTTACGGCTTGCCGCTGGCGCTCACGCTGGTCAAACCGGAATACGATATCTGGGAGCCGGGCGAACACAACGGCACGTTTCGGGGTCACAACCCCGCCATGGTCACCGCTAAGCGGGCACTCGAGCTCTTTTGGAGCGACGACACATTCAGCGAGCAGATACTGGCCAAAGGGCGCTATATGCGCGACGCCTTGGAGAAGATGGCAAAGAAATACCCGGAGGCACCGGGGACGGTGCGCGGCCGCGGTATGCTGCAAGCAATCGAATTTGCCAACAAGGGCCTCGCGGGCACCATCTCGAAGAAGGCTTTCAAGCATGGCATGATCATTGAGACAGCAGGGCCGGATGACGCGGTGCTCAAACTCATGCCGCCGCTAACCACCGAGCACGCGGACTTGGAAAAAGGCCTGCAAATCATTGATCGTGCCATCGTCGAAGCCATGGAAGAGCTGGAGATCGGCGCGCCTCGGGCCGCCGGGCAGTAATCCTCTGCATGGAGTGAAGAGAGCAATCGCCTATGATCTATCGCACTTTGGACGACTTAGTAGGGACGAAAAATGACGTCCGCGCATCGACCTTTCACAGCCGCCGCTTGCTGCTCAAGGCGGACGGTATGGGGTTTTCGTTTCATGACACCGTGCTGCATGCCGGCTCGGAGACCTACATCTGGTATGCGAATCATTTGGAGGCGGTTTACTGCATCGAGGGCGAGGGTGAGCTCGAAACAGTCGACGATGGCAAAGTCTATTCGATCCGTCCCGGTGTGTTCTACGCGCTTGATAAGCACGACAAACATTACCTTCGCGCCAAATCACAGCTGCGGATGATGTGCGTGTTCAGTCCCGCCCTCACCGGACAGGAAGTCCACGACGAACAGGGCACGTACCCCCTTATCGAATAGCCGCCCCGCGATTACCGCAAAATTGCTTGTCGAGGATAACCGGGCACGCCCGGTTATCCTCCATGCCCTCCTATGGGTCCGCTTACGGCAAACGTCGGCCCTGGACGAAGTCTTCTCTGCACTCACCCCCTCGAGCGCCATCAACCGTGCGAATCGTGTTGATTGCGCTGGGTCAGGAGGGGAATGCACGATCTCACGCGAGGTCTCGCTCCTCGAAAAACGCTCGCACCTCCTCTAGGCGTCGGGTCAACGGAAGCGGCGGGAGGCTGCGCAGGAATACGGCTCCATAGGAACGGCTCACGATCCGATGATCGCCAATGACCAGCACGCCGCGGTCGGTGCTACCGCGAATCAGGCGCCCTACCCCTTGACGCAGCGTAATAACGGCCTGGGGCAGCTGAAAGTCAACGAAGGGATTCGCATTGCGCCGGCGCAGGGCTTCGACGCGCGCATGATGAACCGGCTCGGAGGGTGCGGCAAAGGGCAGACGATCGATCATGACGCAGGAAAGCGCCTCACCCCGTACATCCACCCCTTCCCAAAAGCTTTGCGCGCCCAACAATACCGCATCTCCGAGATCACGAAAGCGTTGCAGCAACTGATTCTGGGATAACCTTCCTTGCACGAGCAGCGGGTGCGGCAGGCGCTCGGCAAGGAAACGCGCCGCGTCCTCCAGGGCTTGATGGCTGGTAAAAAGTAGAAACGCACGCCCACCACTGGCGTGCAAGACCCGCCGCGCCATTTCCAGGTAACGCATCTGGTAACCGGGTGCGTTCGGTGCAGGCAGATCATCGGGCACATACAAAAGCGCATTGCGGGCGTAGTCAAAGGGGCTTTCCACGCGCAATGTCCGCGGCCGCTCCAGTCCGAGCTGTGCAACGTAGTGATCGAAGTGCTTGCCGACCGATAAGGTTGCCGACGTGAAGATCCAGGCGGTCCGGCGGCGGTTCATCCGATCGCGAAAGGCAGGCGCGATATCGAGTGGGGTTACATGCAATGCGAATGAAGCCGACCCGGTTTCCCACCACTTGACGTAACCGGCTTTCTCTTCCGAGCCGAGAAAGAGCTGCAAGAGTTTGACGCTTTCCGCCGCCCGCCGAGTACAGCTCTCGAGTCCCTTGCCGCGCGGCGCGTGTGGCTCGAGCACGGCGTGCAGCGCCTGCAGCCGGGCCTTCAGCTCCTGCAGCTCAGCGGCCCATCGCGAAGCTTCACTCCAAGCACCGCGGCGGGCACCTTCTCCTAAAGCGAGGCGAAACGCCAGCACTGCCCGACGCACGGTCTCTGCGGCCCGACCGATGGCGGGCGAATCCGGGGCCTCGCGCCGCTCCTGCAAGCGCGCATCCCGAGCGAGATCCGTAATTTGTCGACTGCTCAGCGTGTGCCCGAAGAAACGCGCGGCCGTATCCGCGAGCTGATGCGCCTCATCCAGCACATAGGCGTCCGCCTCCGGAAGCACCTCGCCGAAACCGCTGTCGCGAACCGCCCAATCCGCCATCAGCAAATGATGGTTAACCACGATCACATCGGCCTCCTGCGCTCGACGCCGCGCTTCCATCAGAAAACACGTAGCGTAAGCGGGGCATTGCTGGCCGAGACAATTATCGGCCGTTGCCGTCGCGCGCGCGCGCAGCGCCGAGTCATCGAGGGTCAGCGGCGCCTCCGTGAGATCGCCGCTTCGGGTGATCCGCGACCAGTCATGAAGCTCCTGAAACGCCGCGGCCTGCTCGGCATTGTCGAAGTGCCCCGCCTCCAGGGTCGCCGTCAGGCGATATCGACATAGGTAATTCGAGCGTCCCTTGAGCAAGGTAGCGCGTAAGGGGGCCTCCAATGCTTTGGCGACTAACGGCAGATCCTTATGGAAAAGCTGATCCTGCAGGGTCTTGGTGCCCGTGGACAGGACGACCTTAAGCCCGGAGCACAGTACAGGTACTAAGTAAGCAAATGTTTTACCAATGCCGGTGCCGGCCTCGACAACCAGAGTGGCATCGTCTGCCAAAGCATCGGCCACGGCCTGAGCCATTTCCATTTGTTCTGCGCGCGGCTCATAGCCCGGCACCAGCCGCGCCAGGCAACCGTTGCCGCTCAAGGCCTCACGGCATGCTTGGGCACTCATGGCTTGCTGCGAGAATCGCTCCGCCTTGCGGCCCGGGCACGCGCTTCCTTCGCCCCGGCCTTATCCCCCTGAATATCGCGCACGGCACCAATGAGCTTCCAGTCCTGACGCTTGAGAGCCGCATCGTCGCCCGCCAGTGCAATCGATTTCAACGCCAGGCTCTCGGCTTGGGCGTACCGCCCTTGACGATACCGAACGACCGCGAGATTCTGCCAAATGATGGGGTGACGCGGCACGATGCGCAACGCGCGCTCCAGGAAGGCAACCGCCCGATCATGCTCACCCGCCGCGGAGCTATCCTCCGCCCTGGATACCAGCTCACGCACCGCCTCTGGCATCGCGGCCTTGCGCTCACCCGGAACGGACGGCGGCGGCTGCTCCTCCCTGGTCTCAGGCGGCGCCGGCCGTGGGGCTGGCTCCTGCGGAGCCTCGACACCCGCGCAGCCGGCGAGCAAGCCCAACACGAAGCCAATCGTGAGGCAGCGTCCCGCGATCTCTGTGCCCATCAGTCGAATAACCTCCTCACCCAGTTCATCGCACGATCGACCTCGCTCGCCGCGCGGACGCACTCTGAGGTGCCATCAGGGGCACTGTCGCGTATATAGGGCAGCTTCACGGCATGTGCACAGTGCGAGTCCGCCATCGCCCCCGTGCGTTCATCGATCCAGCGCTTCTGCACGCTCTGTGGCGGGACCGGTTCGTATGGCTGCAGGGGCAACTGCCTCATCATCTCCCCCCATACCTGCATCGCGCCGCTGGAACCGGTCAACCCGGTGCGGCCGTTATCGTCCCGGCCGACCCAGGCCACGGCGAGCCGTTGCCCGGTGAAGCCGGCAAACCAGCTGTCGCGCGTGTCGTCGGTCGTCCCCGTTTTGCCGGCCACGTTCGCCTCCGCTGGCAGCATGCGAGACAGGCCATGAGCGGTGCCCTGGCGCACCACTTCCTGCAAACCGTAACGCAAGAGATAGATCGGACCCGATTCGAACGCCCGCGACACTTCGAGCGGATAGTGATTCAAGACATCATAGTCCGGCGTCATGATGGCCCGCACCGCCCGCAACGGAGTACGAAACCCCCCCGAGGCGATAGTCTCGTACATCTGGGTAACCTCAAGCGGGGTGAACTGCACAGCGCCCAATAGCAGAGAGGGATAGACCGTGTCAGGCACCCGTCCGCCCAGGCGCTGGATGGTGTCGGCGACCGCGCGCAAGCCGACGTCCAAACCGAGCCTCACGGTCGGGACGTTGTAGGAATGCGCCAGCGCTAACCATAGCGGCACGACCCCGTGGCGCTTGCGGTCATAATTGCGCGGCGTCCAGAGCTGGCCATTGGCATTTTTGAGCGTGACGGGCTTGTCCTGCAACAAGCTGCCCAGACCGAATTGTCGTGGCCGAGCCAGGGCAGTGAGGTAAATCGCCGGTTTGATCAGCGAACCGATTTGACGCCGGGCATCCAGTGCCCGATTGAAGCCGGCGTAGCGTGGATCGCGCCCCCCTACCACGGCTTCCACTTCGCCATCCTCCACTGTCACGACGATGACTGCGCCCTCGGTTCCAGGCAACCAATCCCGCGCGCGTTCGGCGAGCGCCTGCTCCGCCGTGTGCTGCACCGAGGGCGCCAGAGTGGTAAAGATGAGCAGCCCCTCGGAGGTCAGATCCTTGTAGCGATAGTCCCGCCGCAAATGCCGCTTGACCAGGTCCATAAAAGCCGGGAATGCGCTGTCAGCGCTTTGCGATCGCGGCACCACAGCCAGTTCGCGACGCTTCGCTCGCTGCCCTTCAGCCCGCGAAGCAAACCCCTGCTCGAGCATGGCATCGAGCACCTGAATACGCCGAGAGCGCGCGCGCTCGGCGTCTCTGCGGGGGTTGTAGTAAGACGGCCCCTTGACGAGACCCACCAGGAGCGCCTGCTGATTGAGTTCGAGCTGAGCGAGCGGTTTGTCGAAATAGTACCGGCTGGCGAGGCCAAAGCCATGGACGGCCCGATTTCCGTCCTGTGCGAGATACACTTCATTGAGGTAAGCTTCGAGGATTTCGCGCTTGCTGTAATGAAGCTCTAGCAGGATCGCCATAACGGCTTCATTGAGCTTGCGCCAGAGCGTGCGCTCATTACTGAGAAAGTAGTTCTTCACCAGTTGCTGGGTCAGTGTGCTTCCGCCCTGCACCCAGCGCCCAGCCCGGATATCCGCTATGAGCGCCCGGCCAATACCCGCCAGTGAGATCCCATGATGCTGCAGGAACCGCCGATCCTCGATGGCGATCAGGGCCTCGACCAGGGGTTGCGGCACCTCCTCCAGACGCACCAGAACGCGATCCTCGCGCCGCGCGGGATAGATGTTAGCGATTCGAGCCGGGTCCAGACGGGCCAGCGGCAATTTCGTGCCGTCACGTGCATTACGCACTGCCGCGACGCGCCCGCCGTCAAAGCGCACGTTCAGAATCCGTGACGGCTCTCCTCCATCCCAGAACCGAAAGGCGCGGGTATGAAAACGGAAAGACTCGCCCTGACGCGTGTAGGTGCCCGGCTGCTGCACGCTGGCGGAGCGGCGGTAGCCGGCCGCCTTCAGTTCGAGGAGGAATTTTTGGCTGTCGAGCCGAGCGCCTGGATAAAGCTCCAGCGGACGGGCGAAGACGCGGGCAGGGATCGCCCAGCGTTTACCTTCGAACTCGGTAACGATACGGCGGTTGAGCCAGTACGTATAGGCACCGCCGGCGGCCACCAGCAGCATCAGCAAGATAAGGAAAAAACGCCACAGCGGGCGACGGCGGCGTCGGGAGTCCCCTTTGCCGTTGGACTTATGCTGCTTGCGCCGACGCTTGGCCATGGCTCGGACCGCTCGGATACGGCATGCAGGTCAAGGATTGGTATAGGATAAAGGCGACGGCTGGCGCGCCCAGTTCAGCACGATCCCTGCCGTGCCCAGAGCGACGAACCCCACCAGACTCCAGACCGGTAGCGAAATCCCAAGCAGTCGGTCCACGTGAGCACACTCGCCGGAGCCCTGCAGTGCCATCTGCACGGCATCCCACAGCGGCAACGTTTCGAGCAGGTAGTCGAGACCCGGCCCGCAGGCCGGAACTTCATCGCCGGGCAATGATTGGATCCAGATATGCCGCGCGGCCAACACACCGCCCGCCAGCGCGATGACGGCAATCACCAAGGCATAGATCCGTGCACCACCCTGGCGCGGTGCGTACAGCCCGGCAATGAGGAACGCGCCACCAAGAAGAAGAAATCCCATACGCTGAAACACGCACAGCGGGCATGGGTCCAAGCCTTCGTAAAACTGCAGATAATAGGCAAAGGCGAGCAAGGCGGAGCACACGGCAAATCCGACCAGATTCAGCGGCCGACGCCAGAGGACCAATCTTTCGAGCATAATCTTTGTGACGTCGTCTGCTTGGGGAAATCCGGCAATACTACCAGAACTGACTCATCCACCGTGCCAACCGGCTTCCGATACCCGAGAAATTTTATACGCTGCAGCATGGACGCTAACGGACCGCACGGCTAGAGCTGCATGAAGGAAGTCCGGCACGCGGTCCCACAAAAGAAGGAGAAGTTCAATGCTAGCTTTCGCCTGGCTCATCTTATTCATCGTATTGATCGGCGTTCTTGCATTCAATCAAGCTCCATTGTGGCTTAACACGACAGCAATCGCCGTCTATCTGGCGCTGCTCAGCGTGGCGAGTGCGCCGGCCTGGCCCTGGATCGTTCCCCTTTGGTTGCTGTTCGTTGCCGTGGCGATCCCGCTCAATATACCGACATTGCGCCGTTCGGTAGTTACCGCACGCGTGTTCACCTGGTTCAAAAACACCCTGCCGAGCCTATCGGACACTGAAACAGCGGCATTGGAAGCCGGTACGGTCTGGTGGGACGGCGATTTGTTCACGGGACGGCCCAACTGGAAGAAATTGCTGGGCTACCCGATGTCCACGCTATCCGAGGCAGAACAGGCGTTTCTCGATGGCCCAGTGGAGGAGCTCTGCCGGATGGTAAACGACTGGGACGTCACCCATAGCCGCATGGATCTGCCACCGCGCGCCTGGCAATACTTGAGGGAAGAAGGCTTTTTCGGGCTCATCATTCCCAAGGAATATGGCGGCAAGGGCTTCTCGGCACTCGCGCACTCCGAGATCACCATGAAGCTGGCCAGCCATTGCGGTGATCTGGGCTCCACGGTCATGGTCCCCAATTCGCTGGGGCCGGCGGAACTGCTCATACGCTACGGTTCCGAGCCGCAGCGCGACTACTATCTGCCCCGGCTGGCACGCGGCGAGGAGATTCCCTGTTTCGCCCTAACCGGACCGGAAGCGGGCTCCGATGCCGGCTCGATTCCCGATACCGGTGTGGTTTGCAAGGGCATCCACAACGGAAAGGAAGTTGTCGGCCTGCGGCTGAACTGGGAAAAACGCTACATCACTCTCGGCCCGATCGCCACGGTGCTCGGTCTTGCCTTTAAGGCGTACGATCCGGAGCGTCTGCTGGGGGAACACGAAGAGCTCGGTATCACCTTGGCTCTTATTCCGACGAATACGCCCGGCGTGGAGATAGGTCGGCGACATCTGCCGCTGAATGCCGCTTTTATGAACGGGCCCAATCGAGGCCGGGACGTATTCATTCCGCTGAATTGGATAATTGGGGGCCACGAGCGCATCGGCCAGGGATGGATCATGCTCATGGATTGCCTGGCGGTCGGCCGCTCTATTTCACTGCCCTCGGGCGCTACGGCGCTCGCCAAAAAGATGAGCCTCACCAGCGGCGGCTATACCCGCATCCGTCGCCAATTCCAGCGCCCGATCGGGGAATTCGAGGGAGTACAGGAAGCGCTCGCCAGGATCGGTGGCAACACCTACGTGATGGATGCCGCCCGCAAACTGACCATCAGCGCCATCGATCAGGGAGAAGAGCCGGCCGTACTCTCCGCCGTGGTGAAATACCACCTGACCGAGCGGATGCGCGCATGCGTCAACGACGCTATGGACATCCACGGCGGCAAGGGAATTTGCCTCGGACCGAACAATTACCTTGGCCGCGCCTATCAAACAACGCCGATCAGCATCACGGTGGAGGGCAGCAACATTCTGACTCGAAACATGATGATCTTCGGTCAGGGGGCGTTGCGCGCTCACCCTTTTCTGCTCGCCGAGCTGCGCGCGGCACGCCCCGATCCCGAGGCAGGCGTCGCGGCATTTGACCGGCTGCTCGTCAAACACACCGGCTGGCTTATGAGCAATGCTCTTCGGGCCTTTTTATTAACGATCAGCGGCGGTTGGCTCACCGCCGGAGCCGGCAGCCCCGAGACACGCCACTATTACCGCCAGCTTAGCCGCATGGCCGCCTCTTTCGCCCTCACGGCCGACACCTGCATGCTGGTGCTGGGCGATACCCTCAAACGCCGCGAGCGTATCTCGGCCCGGCTCGGTGACTTGCTGAGCTATCTCTATCTCGCCTCGGCCACGTTGAAGCGCTATGAGGACCAGGGCAGACCGGCCGAGGATCTCCCGCTGGTGCAATGGGGCGTGGAGGATGCCTTATTCGCGATGCAAAACCGCTTGGACGACATACTGCGAAATCTTCCCTCGCGCACCGCGGCCACGCTGTTGCGAGTGCTGCTCCTTCCAACCGGTCGGCGATACCGCGCGCCGGCGGATGCAATCGGTGAGCGCATCGCTCAGCTGCTGATGCAACCACACGATGGCATCGAGCGTCTCGTGGCCGGCATTTACCGCAGCACGGACCCCGAGGATCCGAGCAAGCGCTTGGAAGATGCCTGGGCAAAGATCATTGCCGCCGAGCGTATCGAGCACAAGATAAAAGAGGCGCGGGATGCGGGAAAACTGCAACCACATCGGCGCACGGAACCGGCGAAAGCCGCTTACGACGCCGGTGTGATCGATTCCGAGGAAGCCGAAGTTCTGCGTCACGCCGACATGGCGCGCCGCAGTGTCATATCAGTTGACGATTTCGATCCTCTGGACCTTGCGCGCAGCGCCGGCTAGGCTCCGGTGTCGAGCGCGTAGACCACTTCCCGACGGGTCACCCTTATGAGGACGCTCGCCTTCAAGGGTTCATGATTGTGCATGCGACGCCGTCTCGCGATGCGTAACCACCCGGTCCCGGCCGGCCTGCTTGGCCGCATACAACGCTTGGTCGGCCCAATACATGAGATCCGTCGCGTCGTCAATCTCGGGGAATGCCGCTATACCGGCGCTAAAACTCGCCCGAAAGGTACCATTCAAGGCAATCTGGCTGATGCGACGGAAGGTCACCCGGATTTCCTCCAAGGCACGTTTTGCATCGTCCGCGGTTGACTCCGGCATGATCACCGCAAACTCCTCACCGCCATAACGCCCGACGTAGTCGGAACGCCGCAACCGCTGCTTGAACAAACGCGCCAAGGTCTTGATTACCCGGTCGCCGGCAGGATGGCCGTACGTATCATTCACCGCCTTGAAGTCATCGAGATCCACCATGGCAAAGGCCAACGCGGTCTCACGCCGGGCGGCCCGAGCGAGTTCTTTGTTGAGCTGCTCCTTGGTATAGGTATGGTTGAGTAATCCAGTCAAGTTGTCGGTGAGCATCAGCGAGCGCAGTTTACGGCCGCGTTCGGCGCGTATGGTCACGAACCTAACCAGATAGCTGGCATGAGTGGGTCCCGAGAGAAAATCGTCGCCGCCCACGCCGATGGCATCGAGTTGACGGTCCATTGCAGTACGTGGACCGAGAAAGACGATCGGAATACTGGTATGAACAGGGAATTGGCGAATCACCCGGGCCAGCTCCGCTCCCGTGCATTCCTCCAGATACATCGCCATGAGAATCACATCCGGCGATAAATCCTGCAGAGCGGCCAATGCCTTCTCTGGCTCACTCACAGCAGATACGCTCAGACCGCCCCCCTCGAGTATCCCGCGATAGTTGGCCGCCCGGGTTTCGCTCGGCTCGACCAGGAGCACGTGCAGGCGCTCCGGCTCCCGGCGATACGTCACCAAATCGAGTTCCATGACCAAATCGTGGGGATCGATAGGCGGAACGAGGTAGGAGACCACACCGGCGCGTACCGCATGCAGTCGCGTCTGAAAATCATTGCGATGGCTGATGCCGATCACCGGCAGCATGCGCCCGGATGAGTCTCGCACTTGCACCAAAAGCCGTGTGAGCGCCGCAGCGCTCGCCGGTGCATCCAGATCCACGATAACGGCGTTAGCCGGGTACGCGCGTAGCGCAGCAATCAGGCTGTCACTATCGACCACGGAGCGAAGGCGGTAGCCCAACAGGCCCATTTCCCGATTGAGCTGATCGACGATGTCCTGGTTTTGCTCCAGAACCAGTACCTGCTGGCGCGCGTCCTCATCACCGAGCAAAATGATGCCAGCGGCCGGCTCTTCGATGTTGCGACGCAGCGCCTCCAGTTCCTTTGTCACGTGAATGAGGAACTCGGGTTCCAATCGCTCCCGCCGCACTGCGGCCGGACCCAGCTTGTGGCCAAGCTCTTGGACACGTCTGGCTGCTTCACCCAGCCCCGCCTCTTGAAGACGCCTGGTGAAAATCTCGACGAGCCGTAGCATGTGCACGAGACTGTCACTATCCGAGTCGTGACTGACTGCGTGCCAGGTACGTTCCAGCTCAGTGACGGTTTGACGAATGGAACCCATATCTACGTCTGCTTCCTGCACCGATGCCCCTCCCTTGCGCTCGCCCCCCAGGTTACCGCGTTCCTGCGAACCTTGTCGCTGATAGAACACACCTCAAGCGACCGATAGGCAGCGTCGTGGTTGGGTTCATAGCGAATATTCTGGAGAAAAATTTACATACGTCACGCATTATTTTCCAGTGGCGCGATTTCCCTGGCAAACCACCATGTCGCGTTTCCATGACATGACGCGCTCAGCGAAAACCGTACCCTCTACTGAACAAATACAAAAAGGAATACGGCAGAGATTAGGGTAACTACAGGGCGCGGGTACAAAATAGTGCCGGCATCGCACGCCGCGCTCCCGACTCTAGGCACGAAGCGCTCCCCTTTCGTCATACGGGTGAGCGGATCTGGCGGGGTGAAAAGGCGAGTTAGACACGATAGGCGAGGCGGTCGGGCGAACTCGCTCAAATGAGCCCTAGTTGCAGCTTGCCCGCTTCGGACACCCGGTCCGAGCTCCACGGCGGATCCCAAGTCAGCTCCACTTCCGCCGCCTGTACTCCGGCAACCTGTTCGACGGCCGATTTGACCATACCCGGCATCTGGCCTGCGACCGGGCATGAAGGGCTCGTCAGCGTCATCACGACGTCCACGAACCCCTCGTCATTCACATCGAGCTCATAGATCAAGCCCAGCTCGTATATGCTGATCGGTATCTCCGGGTCATAGACACACCGCAACGCCCCTACCACCTCTTCGCGCAGGCTTTCGATATCCCTTTTCGGGGTAGCGGCCCCACTCATGTCGCTTCTCCTCACTCGGTGCTTATCCCTTCCTTCTCTTCCAGCGCCGCGTGCAACGTATGCCACGCGAGCGTGGCGCACTTGACGCGCATGGGATAGTCCCGCACGCCCGCGAGCACCGCCACTTTACCGAGAGCCGGTTCGGGATAGGCATCATCACGAGTTACCAAATCATGAAATTGCTCGAACAGGCCTTGCGCCTCTTCGACTGTCTT
>NZ_JBXWZQ010000033.1:0-35036 GCF_059432795.1 Nitrococcus sp.
CGGCAGACCCTTGCCAATCACTCTTCAAGCGCTTCTCAAATTTCCCTATTCGATGCATTCTGCGCGGGCAAACGCTGCCACCGAGCGTTCCAGTCCTATGCGTATTGCGCTTGGCATCGAATATGACGGTACCGGATTCAGCGGCTGGCAGCGCCAGTCGCATCGCCCGTCCGTGCAGGCAATCCTCGAGGCGGCGCTTTCGCGGGTTGCCGATCATCCTGTCGTCATCACCTGTGCGGGTCGCACCGACGCGGGAGTACACGCCACCCACCAGGTCATTCATTTCGATACTGTGGCGCGGCGCCCATGGCGGGCTTGGGTCCGTGGCGTCAATTCCAATTTGCCACACGATATTCGGGTAACCTGGATGCGCGCCGTCTCGCCGGAGTTTCATTCCCGTTTTGCCGCGCTCGCCCGGACTTATCGTTATGTGATCTTGTCCCGACCGGTGCCCTCGGCGCTGCATCGGCACCGGGTTGCATGGACTTACCGTCCGCTTCAGCTCTCGGCAATGCGCGCCGCGGCGCAACATCTTCTCGGCGAGCATGATTTCTCCTCCTTTCGTGCCCTTGCCTGCCAGGCACGCCATCCCGTGCGTACCGTGCATTGCCTGGACATTACCCGTAGTGGTGATTACTTCTATGTGGATGTGACGGCGAATGCGTTTCTGCACCACATGGTGCGCAACATTGCGGGGGTTTTGCTTACCATCGGCACCGAGGCACAGCCGCCCCGCTGGTCGTGGGAAATCCTGCAGGCCCGGGACCGCAGGGCCGGGGGTGTTACCGCGCCCGCAGCGGGGCTCTACCTGGTGGCGGTGCGCTACCCCCAACGGTTCACGATCCCCGAGCGCGGTGAATTACCGATTTTTGCGTGACTCTCACCGGCGGAGTACCATTGTGCATTTTCCCGTATCATGGCATTTCGGTGTAATCCACACGGGACCGTTCGGTTGCGTACACGCGTAAAAATCTGCGGCCTGACCCAGCCGGATGCCGCCGTTGCGGCCGCTGAGCTGGGCGTGGACGCCGTTGGGCTGGTCTTCTACGAACACAGTCCACGGCGCCTGTCGCCGGATCATGCCCGGACGATTGTCGCGGCCCTGCCACCGTTCGTTAGCGTGGTCGGCCTCTTCCTTGATGCGCCGGCAGCAACAGTGGAGCAGATTCTCGCCGCCGTGGCGCTGGATGTTCTGCAATTCCACGGCACCGAAGAGCATGCCTATTGCATGAGCTTTCGCCGGCCCTACATCAAGGCGGTGCCCATGGGGGCGGGCGTGGATGCGATATCTTATGCACGTGCCTACCCCGATGCGGCCGGCTTTCTGTTCGATAGCAACCGGCTCGGCCAAGCCGGAGGCAGTGGTCGGACCTTCGATTGGCAGCGGGTGCCGCAGGATTTGGGACGACCGATCGTGCTGGCGGGAGGACTGAATGTCGGCAACGTCGCGGCGGCAATCACGGCGACGTGTCCTTGGGCGGTGGATGTCAGCAGCGGGGTGGAGAGCACGCCGGGAATCAAGGATCCCGCGCTTATGAGCGCATTTTGCAGAGAGGTTGCGCGTGTCCAAGGTGGCTATGTCGAATAACGAGCCGATCGATTACCGCGAATACCCGGACGCCGGTGGCCATTTCGGTCACTACGGTGGTCGGTTCGTTCCTGAGCTTCTGATCGCCCCCCTCGAAGAGCTGACGCAGGCGTATGTCCGCTCGCGGGAGGATCCGCAGTTCCTGGCGGAGCTCGATGCGGACCTTGCGCACTACGTGGGACGCCCCAGCCCGCTTTACTGCGCTCAGCGATGGTCGGAGCGACTCGGCGGGGCGCGTATCTACCTCAAGCGCGAAGACCTCAATCACACCGGCTCCCACAAGATCAACAATACGATGGGGCAAGCGCTGCTCGCCGCGCGCATGGGCAAGAGGCGTATCGTCGCCGAGACCGGGGCCGGCCAACACGGCGTCGCGACGGCCACGGTGGCGGCCCGGCTGGGCTTGGAATGTGTGATTTACATGGGGGCGGCGGATGTGCAGCGCCAGTCCGTCAATGTCTATCGGATGCGCTTGCTGGGTGCCGAGGTCGTTGCCGTGGAGGCCGGCACCCGCACGCTCAAGGATGCTCTCAACGAGGCCTTCCGGGATTGGGCCGCGAACGTCGACGACACTTTCTATGTCATCGGTACGGTGGCAGGCCCGCATCCCTATCCGCTGATGGTGCGGGACTTTCAGGCGGTCATCGGCCGTGAGACGCGGGCACAGATACTCGAGCGTGAAGGCCGCCTGCCCGATGCGTTAGTCGCTTGTGTCGGGGGCGGCTCCAACGCCATGGGGCTTTTCCATCCGTTCGTCGACGATGCCGCCGTCGAGCTCTACGGTGTGGAGGCTGGCGGCGAGGGACTCGACACGGGTCGCCATGCAGCGCCGCTCGCCACCGGGCGCCCTGGGGTGTTGCACGGCAACAGGACCTATCTGATGGAAAGCGCAGACGGGCAGATTCTGGGGACCCATTCCATCTCGGCCGGTTTGGACTATCCCGGCGTCGGGCCGGAACATGCGTGGTTCAAGGACATCGGCCGGGCCGAATACGTCACGGCCACGGATCAAGAAGCGATCACCGCGTTTCATGCGCTCACCCGGGCGGAAGGGATCATGCCCGCGCTGGAGAGCGCGCATGCGCTCGCTTACGCCGAACGCCTCGCCCGCGCCATGACGCCCGATGGCGTCATCGTGGTGAATTTGTCCGGCCGAGGCGATAAGGACATCAATACCGTGGCCGCTTTAGAAGGTATGGAGCTATGAGTCGCATCGAGCGCCGTTTTGCCGCTTGCCGCGAGCGCGGCCGCAAGGCGCTGATTCCGTATATCACCGGTGGGGATCCCCGGCCTGCCGCGACGGTGCCGGTGCTGCATGCGCTCGTAGAGGCCGGCGCTGACATTGTCGAAATCGGAATTCCGTTCTCCGATCCGATGGCTGACGGCCGAGTCATTCAGGCCGCCTGTGAACGCGCGCTGCGACACGGGGTCACCATACGGCACATCCTGGAGATGGTCCGCGAGTTCCGCGCCGACGACCCTCACACGCCGCTTGTGCTGATGGGCTATCTCAATCCCATCGAGCAGATGGGCTATGAGATTTTCGCGCGGGAGGCCGCTGAGGCGGGGGTCGACGGGGTGCTGTGCGTGGACGTGCCGCCCGAGGAAAGCCGGGTCTTGCTGGATGCGCTACACGACAACCAGTTGGATCCCATCTGGCTGCTCGCGCCAACCACTCCGGTGGAGCGTATTCGACGTATCTGCGAGATCGCGCGCGGATTCATATATTACGTGTCGCTCAAGGGTGTCACCGGCGCGGAGAGCCTGAATGTCGGCGATGTCGCGGCTCATGTGGCCGGAATACGCATGGCCACCCACCTGCCGGTCGGGGTGGGGTTCGGGGTTCGCGATGCGGCGGCTGCGGCTAGCATCGCCGCTGTCGCCGATGCCGTAGTGGTTGGCAGCGCCCTCGTGGCGCGAATCGAGGCCCATCAAAATGCTCCGCAAGCCATGGTTGAAGGCGTGCGGGAGCTGATCGGCGACATGCGCCGGGCGATGGACGAGCTGGCGACCCAATCGGCCTGAGACTTGGAGCGACGGGATTATGAGCGATGGGCTAAGTATGAGCTGGTTCCAGAAGCTGATGCCCTCCCGAATCCGTACGGAGGCCAACAATCGCCGTAACCGTAATGTCCCTGAGGGCATCTGGACCAAATGCAGCGCCTGCAACAGCGCACTCTACCGACCGGAGTTGGAGCGCAGCCTCGAGGTTTGCCCGAAGTGCGGGCATCATATGCGCATCGGGGCGCGCCGGCGCCTGGAACTGTTTTTGGACGAAGGCGCGCGCCACGAACTGGCCGAGAACGTCCAGCCCGTGGACGCACTGCGCTTTCGTGACAGCAGAAAGTACAAGGAACGCTTGACTCAGGCTCAGAAGGCAACCGGCGAAAACGATGCCTTGGTCGTTATGCAGGGAGGGATCGGGGGCATCCCCGTGGTGGCCGCCGCCTTCGAATTCCGCTTCATGGGTGGCTCGATGGGCTCGGTGGTGGGCGAGAAGTTCGTTCGTGCTGTCGATGCCAGCTTGCGGGAACGAATTCCGCTGATCTGTTTCTCGGCGAGTGGCGGGGCGCGGATGCAGGAGGCGTTGCTCTCGCTCATGCAGATGGCGAAGACGGCTGCCGCCCTGGGCCGCTTGTCCGATGCGGGCCTGCCTTTCATCTCTGTTCTAGCGGATCCCACGATGGGCGGGGTATCGGCCAGTCTGGCCATGCTCGGTGACGTCAACGTAGCCGAACCGGGTGCCCTGATCGGTTTTGCCGGCCCACGAGTAATCGAGCAGACCGTACGCGAGACGTTGCCGGATGGCTTCCAACGCAGTGAGTTCCTGCTGCAGCACGGCGCCATCGATCTGATCGTTGACCGCCGTGAGATGCGTCAGCGCCTGGCGAAGCTGCTGGCCATCATGACGCACAGGCCGTCGCCAAACAGCAAACACCTGACCCCTGCCACCTGAATTGCATGCGCTTCTCCAGCCTGCGAGATTGGCTACGCTGGCAGGAAAGCCTTCACCCGCGGAGGATCGATCTCGGTTTGGAGCGGGTGGCCGTCGTTGCCGGACGCTTGGGGGTCGATCGTAGTGCTGCCCGCGTCATCACCGTCGGTGGCACCAATGGCAAAGGGTCCACCGTCGCGTATTTGGAGGCGATGCTGCGTGCCTGCGGTTATCACCCGGGCGCCTATACCTCGCCGCATCTGCAGCGCTACAACGAGCGCGTGCGCATCGATGGCCGAGAAGCCAGCGATGAGGCGCTCGTCGCCGCCTTCGCGGCGGTAGAGCAGGCGCGGTTGGATATCCCCCTGACCTATTTCGAATTCGGCACCCTCGCGGCGCTATTGCTGTTTCGCCAAGCAGGTTGCGATATCTGGGTACTGGAAGTTGGAATGGGCGGGCGCCTAGACGCCGTCAACATCCTGGCCGCGGACGTCGCCGTGCTGACCAACGTGGAGCTCGATCATACCGATTGGCTCGGCGCCGACCGTGATAGTATCGGGCGAGAGAAGGCTGGCATCATGCGCCCGGGACGTCCGGTGATCCTCGGCTCGTCGGCCATGCCGGCATCGATTACGACGCATGCGGCCCGCCTCGGTTGCGTTGCGCGGGAGCTTGGAGCGGTTTTCGACTTTGGCGCGGATGGGCCTATAGGTCGCTGGTGGTGGCGGGGTCGCGATGCGGCGGTATTCGGCTTGCCACCGCTGGGTGCGACGGGCCATCACCAGCGGGCAAACGCCGCCCTCGCGATGGCTGCCCTGGAGGCCCTTGGTGAGCCGACTTGGCGACTGGCATGCGCGGCTCGCCACGCCCTGCCTCGGGTTCGGCCGGTGGGGCGACAGCAGTGGATCGCGGGGCCACCGGATTGGCTGCTGGATGTTGCACACAACGCTGCTGCGGCCGCTCAATTAGCTTCGCTGCTGCATGCGAGACGGAAGACGGGGCGCGTGCATTGCGTTTTCGGGCTCTTGCGGCGCAAGGATCTCGATGGCGTAGTCACCCCGATGCTGCGGGTGGTGGATCGCTGGTATCTCCTCCGGCTGGCGGACAGTGAGGCCCTGCCGGCGGGCACGGTAGCGGACTATCTGCAGGCGCGTGAGACTCCGGTCGCTGGAATCGGACCGGCTCGTGAGATGGTCAGCGCGGTGGACGGCGAGGCCGGCGCGGCTGACTGCATCGTCGCATTCGGTTCCTTTCGGGTCGTTGCGGAGGTCCTCCCGGAGCTGCGCATGCTGGGCCGTCTCGCAGAGAAAGCAAACAAGCATCTTTGCGGCCCGAGCCGGGGCCGGTAACAATCAGTTTATGTTCCGGCGCCTCAGGGAGAAGGAACATGGAGCAGCGGGTCAAACAGCGACTGATCGGTGCGGTGATTCTGGTCGCCTTGGCGGTCATTTTCATCCCCATGCTCTTGAAGGGGCCGGCAGAGGGCGATCGAGCGGGTATTCCAGTTGAGGTCCCGGCGCCGCCCCGGGTGAAAGCGGTACCCGACATCCCCCAAGCCGATGCGCTCGATGCGCACTCTTCCGCCCAGCAGCCGGCCGACCTTCGCGCACCGGATCCGGTAGCGAGCGAAAAATCCGCCTCGGGGCCTCGCTCAACCTCGCCACCGGTTGAAGAACGCGGATCGTCTGCCACGGCTTCGGAACCCGCGGCTCCGCCCCGGGCCGCGGTTGCCGAGGCGTCGACATCGGCTTGGGCTGTGCAGATCGGCAGCTTTCGGGATCGGGAAAACGCCAGCGCCTTGCGTCGAGAGTTGCGCGGGAGCGGTTTCAGCACTTACATCGAGCAGACCCGATATCGCAATAGGCCGCTATATCGGGTGCGTGTCGGGCCGGTCGTCGGCCGCGGCAAAGCCGAGCAACTGGCGGCCCGGTTGCATGAGGAACGTGGCATAAAGGGGTTGGTGGTGGGAAAATAACATCACTCTCATGGGCCCTCAGCGCCCCAAGATCCAGACCCGAGGGGTCGCTTGCAGCGGCGGCAGCATGAACTGGTTGGATTACGTCTTCATTGGTATTATCTGCGCCTCCGTGGCCGTCAGCCTGGTGCGGGGATTCGTTCGTGAGGTGTTATCCATCGTCGTTTGGCTCGCCGCAGTGTGGCTCAGTTTGCGTTTCGCCCGCCAGCTCGCGCCCTACCTGCATGACTACATGAGCTCGCCGACGCTGCGTTTGGTCGTTGCCTTTGCCGGTCTTTTCGTGGCGGTTTTGCTGTTGGGCGCGCTTGTCAATTATCTTGCGGGCACGCTGGTAGGAAAAACGGGACTCGGCGGGACGGATCGCCTCCTCGGAATGGTGTTCGGTGGCCTTCGCGGCGTGCTGATCGTCGGGCTGCTGGTTCTGATGGCGGGGCTGACCAGCATTCCGCGGGAGCGTTGGTGGCAGGATTCTTTGCTTGCGGGTCAGCTTCGTCCGTGGGTCTGTTCCATGGGTGTGGGGCAATGGCTGCACGGGTTGCGCCTTTATGCTCCCGTCGCCGTCAGGGACGAGCCGGTCATGGGCACCCCATTACCGGAGTACTGGCGGGAGTTTTGCCGTCCGGCCGAGCCGTGAGCAGCGCCGATATCGTCGCTGCTATCGTGGCGTAAATTTTACCGATACGGGTGACCAGGTGACATGTGCGGTGTAATCGGCATGGTGGCCCGAGGCCCTGTTAATCAGGAGATCTACGACGGGCTCACGGTGCTACAGCATAGAGGGCAGGATGCCGCCGGCATCATGACCTCGGACAATGGGCGGCTGTATCTGCGCAAGAGCAGCGGACTGGTGCGGGACGTATTCCGCGCTCAGGACATGCTGCAGCTGCGGGGCAACGTGGGTATCGGCCATGTGCGCTATCCTACGGCCGGCTGCTCCACTCTGGCGGAGGCACAGCCGTTCTACGTGAACTCGCCTTACGGCATCAGTCTTGCTCACAACGGCAATCTGACCAATGCCGAGGAGATTAAACGCGAGCTCTACCTCGAAGATCTACGGCACATCAACACGAATTCGGACTCGGAAGTGCTGCTCAACGTCTTCGCCCATGAGCTGGGCGAGATGCGAAAACTGAGAATTGACGAGAACGACATCTTTACGGCCGTTGCCGGTATCCATCAACGCGTATTCGGCGGCTATGCGGCCGTCGCCATGATCAGCGGGTACGGCGTGCTCGGTTTTCGGGATCCCCACGGTATCCGCCCGTTGTGCTTCGGTAAGCGCGAGACCGAACACGGCAACGAGTATATGATTGCCTCGGAGAGCGTTGCTCTGGACGTGCTCGGTTTTCAGTTGGTGCGTGACGTGGCACCCGGGGAGGCGGTGCTCATCGATCTCGACGGGCGCCTGTACACGAGGCAATGTGCCGCTAAAGCCGTGCTGACGCCCTGCATCTTCGAATTCGTCTATTTGGCGCGTCCCGACTCCATGATCGACGACGTATCGGTATACAAATCGCGGCTCAGGATGGGACGGATGCTTGCCCGCAAGATTGCGCGGGACTGGGCGAACCACGATATCGACGTCGTCATCCCCATCCCCGACACCAGTCGCACGGTAGCCTTGGATCTTGCCAACGAACTAGGCGTGGTGTATCGGGAGGGGTTCATCAAGAACCGGTATATCGGTCGCACGTTCATTATGCCGGGCCAGACCCAGCGCCAATACTCGGTGCGCCAGAAGCTCAACGCCATCGAGTTGGAATTCCGCAACAAGAACGTGTTGCTGGTCGACGACTCGGTTGTTCGTGGCACCACTTCGCGGCAGATCGTGCAAATGGCGCGTGACGTGGGAGCGAATAAAGTGTATTTCGCCTCCGCGGCACCGCCGGTGCGCTATCCCAATGTCTATGGCATCGACATGCCGGCAGCCAAGGAATTGATCGCTTACGGGCGCACGGAACCGGAAATCTGTCGGGCGATCGGCGCAGACTACATCGTCTATCAGGAATTGTCCGATCTCATCGAAGCGGTGCGCGGGGGGAACGAAAAGATCGAGCGCTTCGACTGCTCCTGTTTCAGCGGTGAATACGTTACCGGAGACGTCACCTCCGACTATCTTCGCGCGCTGGAGGATCTGCGCTCCGAGGAAGCCAAGCGGCGCTTCGAGCACAGCGAGGACGCAATGAGCTTCTGCGGGGATATCAATACGGCGATTTGACAGTCCCGCCAGCAGGATGGAAGATAATTTTCGGCGCTGGTTTGACGCTCAGCTTGCGGGCGCCCTAGAAACACGGCTAAAGCGAGATCGGCCCGCCGTAGATAGGCCAATGGCGGGCTTCGCGTTTCCGAGCTTCCTTTCTCGCCGCGCCCTGCCTGCTAGGATGCACTCCGTCGCCAGTGCGAGGTGGAGCTATGACCGACATCGACTTTGAGGAATTCGGAATCGCGACGCAGGCTCTGCGGGGAGGGCAGAGGCGAACGAACGAGCAGGAACATTCCGAGCCGATCTTTCTCACGTCCAGTTTCACTTTTGGTAGCGCGGCCGAAGCCGCTGCCAAATTCTCCGAGCAGCAGCCGGGCAACATCTACTCGCGCTTCAGCAATCCGACGGTGCGGGCCTTCCAGGAGCGCTTGGCGATTATGGAAGGAGGGCAGGCCTGCGTGGCTACGGCATCCGGTATGTCGGCCATTCTGGCAACCTGCATGGCGCTGCTCAACGCCGGGGACCATATCGTTTCTTCCATTGGTATCTTCGGCACATCGGTTTCGCTGTTCAACAACCATCTCAGCCGTTTTGGGGTGCAGACGGATTTTGTTTCGCTCACCGAGCTGGAGGCTTGGGAGTCGGCGATACGCCCCGAGACGCGGCTCCTGTTCTTGGAAACGCCGTCCAATCCACTGACCGAGGTCGCCGATATTGCCCGATTGGCCGAGCTGGCACACGCCAACGATGCCATCCTGGTGGTGGATAATTGTTTCTGCACCCCCGTGCTGCAGCGCCCGCTGGCGTTGGGTGCCGATATCGTTATCCATTCGGCCACCAAGTATCTCGATGGCCAAGGGCGTTGCGTGGGCGGTGCCATCATCGGCAATGCCGAGCAGGTAGGTAAGCAGGTATTGGGATTTCTGCGTACCGCGGGCCCGGCATTGAGCCCGTTCAATGCCTGGGTATTTCTCAAGGGGCTCGAAACGCTGCCGTTACGCATGCGTGCCCATTGCGAGAACGCGCTGGCACTTGCGCGCTGGCTCGAGCAGCAGCCGGGGGTCGCCCGCGTCTACTATCCGGGTCTGCCAGTACATGCGCAGCATGCGCTCGCGGCGCGGCAGCAAAACGGTTTCGGCGGCATCGTCTCCTTTGAGGTCGAGGGGGGGCGCGAGGCCGCCTGGCGGGTGATTGACAATACCCGGCTGCTGTCCATTACCGCCAATCTGGGCGATGCGCGCACCACGATTACCCATCCGGCGAGCACCACTCACGGTCGAATCCCACCCGAGCAGCGGGAGGCCGCCGGCATCGGTGAAGGGTTGATCCGCCTTTCGGTCGGCCTGGAGGACCTCGCAGACCTTTACGCCGATCTCGGCCGTGGGCTGGCGGCGGCGAGCAACGGATGAAACCGGCCGAGACGCTGTTGGCGATTTATGATGCCGGGCTCGAGGCGGTACGCGGCGAGCAGTGCGTCAGCGGCTGGCTGCGTCGCTACCCATGCAGCGATGGCACTCACGTCGTTGCGATCGGCAAGGCCGCTGCGGCGATGGTTCGTGGCGCCTTGGAGGTCTGCGACCGCGAAATCGTACGCGTCTTGTTGATCACGCGTTCGGGTTATGGCGATCCGGCATTGCCCAGCGATTCGCGGCTCGAGCAGCTGGAGGGCGCTCACCCCGTGCCTGACGCGCGCAGTCTGGCGGCGGGGGACCGGCTGCTCCGGTTTCTGGATTCCACTCCACCGCACGCCCCATTGCTGGTGATGCTCTCGGGCGGAGCTTCCAGCCTAGTGGAACTTCTTCCCGACGGTGTCCGCCCGGAGCGGCTGGCCGAGCTCAACCGGCAACTCCTGGCGAGCGGATGCGGGATCCATGAGATCAACCGGATCCGTAAAACCATCTCGCGCATCAAAGGCGGGCGGTTGGCGCGCTGGGTCGCGGGGCGGCCGACAACGGTGCTGCTTATCTCGGACGTGCCCGACGACGATCCGAGTGTCATTGGATCGGGGCCATTGAGCCCGGACTCCCAGGCGGGCACGAGCGGGGAAATGCCGCCTGCGCTGCGCCGGCTCTGTCCGCCGGCCGAGCCGGCTCCGCGGGCGAGCGAGACTGTGTTCCGGTCGATCCGCTCGGTGGTGATCGCCAGCACTCGGCAAGCACGGGCAGCGGCGATGAATGCGGCCAAGGCGCAGAGCCTGCCAGTATGCAATCACGAGGAATTCATCGGCGGGGACGCGGCGGCGAGCGGGCGGCGCCTCGCCGAAGCGCTCGTATACCTCGGCCCGGGGGTGCATATATGGGGCGCCGAGCCGACGGTGCGCTTGCCCGAAAACCCCGGGCGTGGCGGACGGATGCAGACGCTGGCGCTCGCGGCGGCGACGGCGCTTGCCGGACGCGATGACGTTTGGCTGCTTGCGGTCGGTACCGATGGTGCCGACGGTTCCAGCGAGGATGCGGGCGCGTTGATCGACGGGCAGACCGTCATGCGGGGCTCGCTGGCAGGCGAGGATGTCAACCGCGCCTTATTGGATGCCGATGCCGGGCGGTTTCTTGCCAGTAGCGGTGATCTCGTTCGTACCGGCCCGACTGGCACCAACGTGATGGATTTAATCATCGCTTTGCGCGCGGCCTGAGTATCGCGTAGCGAACCCCGGCTTGGTGCTCGCCCGCGGCGAAACATCGGTGTTGCACAGCTCGTTGGAGCGCGCCTCCCGATCGACGAGTCCGGTCCCTTGCCGCGCTGAGCGTGGTCGCGAACGGAGCCGAGCGGCGACTAGGCTACACTCATGTGGGGATGGACAGCACAGCATACCGAGGAGGCGAGCTCATGGTAACCGCGATTGTCCTGCTCAACGCCGCGCGCGGTCGCGTCAACGAGATTGCCGGATTGCTGGCGGATATCGACGGTGTCACGGAGGTCTATTCGGTCGGCGGGCGCTACGATCTGGTCGTGATCATCCGCGTGCCGGCCAACGAAGCGCTCGCGGATTTGGTTACCGAGCAGTTGCAGAATATTGACGGCATCGAATCGACCGAGACGCTGATTGCCTTTCGGGCGCATTCCCGCCACGACTTGGAGAGCATGTTCTCGATTGGCCTTTGATCCTTAGATCGCGCTGGTATGCGATGGCGGCGCCCTGCGGCGGGCGGGGAAGCCGCTTACCCGCGGGACGAGCGAATACATGAGCTCGCGGGAAAAGCTCCGAGCGCTTCGGTTAGCCTCCTTTTTCGTGCGCGGGATCCGCAGCGAAATCAAGCGGTGGCGCTGCGCGAACGGCTCGAGGAGTGGCCTGGGACGGGCGCAGCGTTTTTTGCCTGACCGATGAATCTAACTTGCGGCGTGGCGCGTGGTGAGCGGGCCTGCGCTCCTCCCGAACCCATGTCGGCTTCGCCGCGCACCGGAGCTCTGTTCGTGAGCGTTCCGGCAGTGCACAATCGATTCGTTCATGCTTGCCGATCAGCAACGGGCGGCGGCAGCAAGCACTGGGCAGCACTCGGCGGCGCACGCTGCAAGATTCGTTTCGTCAACGTTTCAGCCGGGAACCGATCTACATGTGGTTTGAGCGATTCCGCCGGCCTCGCTGGCAGCACCGAAATCCCAAAATCCGCCAAGAAGCCGTTGCAAGTCTCGCCAGCGCCGATGCCGATGGCTATGCCACGCTGAGTACGCTCGCGGTAAGCGACCCGGCACCCGCCGTGCGGAAATCGGCTGTGAAACGGCTGATCGAGCTGGACACGCTTCGCGAGCGCGCTGAGGAGGACACGGACGCCGGGGTGCGGGAGGCGGCACGCATACGCTATAGCCAGTTGTTGGCTCAGGGCTGTGACACGCTTGACTTGGCGAGCCGACTGGCGGCCCTGCATGCGTGTCGGGATGCTGGCACATTAGCGCGAGTGGCACGTCAGGGGCGTGAGGAGGCCATCCGAGTGGCTGCCTTGGAGCGACTTGACGATCCGCGCGTGATGGAGGACATCATCAAGGGTGATGCCGTCGCGCGCGTTCGCCGGCTGGCGGTTGAGCGCATCCACGATGCGGCCGTCTTGGAGCGTATCGCGCACCAGCAGCGGCGAACCGACCGCAAGCTTGCCCGCCGGGCCCGGGAGCGACTTGATGACCTAAGTCGCCGGCGTGCCGAAGCACAGGCGGCCGCGCGCGAGCGCGAAGCGGTGATCGCGGCATTGCGGGCGCTTGCAGAATCCCCAAACAGTTATGCTGCGCACGCGGAGCGTCAGCGCCTGCTCAATCGCTGGCACGCGCACGGCGAGCCTTCGGCGGGTGAGCAGCAACGGTTAGCGGACGTTCTTGCCATGCTGGATACGCTCCCCCCGGCTACGTCCGATGACGAGCTGCAGACGTTGCCCGAAGCGCACGTAGAGGGCGATGCTCGCGAACAGGAGCAGGCGCCGAAACTCGAGACCGTGCTCGACGAGATATTCGCAGCGCCTGAGCCCTCCCCCGAGGCCGTCGCCAAGGTTCAGGATCTGCTTTCGCCGGGAGGTAACGACTCAGTTGCCGAGCCGAGCGAAGCGTCCGCACGAGCGCGGGCGTGGCTGGATGCCGCTCAGCGCTACTTGGAAGGGCGTGCCTCGTTACAAGCCGCGCTGGCAGCGGGCGGCGCTGCGGTGGATGTGGGGGCCCTGCGCGTGCTTGAGCAACGCATTGTTTGGCCGCCCGATTATCCCGTCCCTCCCTTGCTGCAGGAGGCGAGATGGCTGATCGCGGCGAACGAGGAGGTCGGACACAGCCGCGCGCAGGAGGAACACGCCGAGCAAGTTGAGAGGCTGCAACGCCAGCTCGCCGAGCTCGAGACGGCGTTGGGCGAAGGGCGCCTTCGGCCTGCCAACCGTCTGTTACAGCGCGCTGAAAAGCTTGCTCAGAACATCGCCGGCAGGTTTCCAGCGCATCTCGAACGTCGTCTACGGCATGCGACGGGGCGAGTGGCGGAGCTGCGAGACTGGCGGCGCTTCGCCGCGCAGCCCAAACAGGAAGCCTTATGCCGTGCCATGGAGGCGCTTGTCGAGTCCCAGGAACTTCCACCGGCGGAGCGCGCCCGGCGCGTGCATGAGCTGCAGTCCGAGTGGAAGGCCACAGGCGGGTCGGAGTCGACCCAATCGCGCGCGCTTTGGGAGCGTTTCAGGGGCGCGGCCGATCAGGCGTTCGAGCCGTGCCGGCAGTGGTTCGAAGCCGAGGCTCAGCGTCGCGAGGCCAATCTACTGGAGCGCGGGCGTATTTGTCGCCAGCTGGCCGAGTTCGTCGAACAGGCCGAATGGGAGACGATCGACGTCACGGTGCTGGAGCAGATCCGTCATAGGGCTCGGGAGGAGTGGAGGCACTTCGGGCCCGTTGAGCGGCAGCATCTCGGAGCGCTTCGCCAGGAATTCGAGGCCCTAATGGAAACCTTGACTGAACACATCGAGGCGAAACGCGCGGCTTATCGTGAGCGCAAAGCGAAACTGGTGGAGCAGGCCCGTGCTCTGCTCGAGCAGGATGACGCTGAAGCCGCGGCGGAACGGGCGAAACGTCTGCAGCAGGATTGGAAGGCGCAGAGCCAGGCTCGGCCGGCGGCCGATCGGGCGCTGTGGAAAGCGTTCCGTGCCGCTTGCGATGAGATATTCGCCAAACGCGATGCCCAGCGCGAGTCCCGCCGCTCGCAAGCGGATCAATCGTTGACGGAAGGTGCGGAGATCTGTGCTCGCTTAGAGGCGTTGGTGGAGTCACGCGAGGTGACCGAACTGAATGTTTTGCGCCGAGAGGCGAGTCAATTAGAATCCGCCTTCCGTTCGTTGCACCTCCCCCAGGGTCGGGAGGCTCGGGCAATGCAGGCGCGCTTCGACGGGCTTGAGGATGCCTTGGCCGAGCGTGTGCAACGGCTTGAATCGAACGCGATGCGGCGCGAACTCGCCGAGGTCAAACGTCTCGCCGAGCTAACCCGGCAGTGGGAGGAAGGTTCGGCCGGACCGATTGCAACGTCCGACGACATGGAGCTTCCCAAGTGGCTTCTCGAACCGCTGCAACGTCGCTGGGCGGCCGTGCAGCGGGGCGAGCCCCGAGGCGTTGATTCGCAAGCGTCACGGCGGATTTGTGTGCGCCTGGAAATTCTCGCCGGTATCGATTCGCCACCGGCAGATGAAACGCTGCGCCTTGAGCTTCAGGTCAAACGCCTCGCCGAGGGCTTGGGCAGCGGCAAAGAGCGCTCGCCGCGCCGGGAAGCGCAACGGTTGGTGGCGCAGTGGTACGGCTTGCCCGGAGAGGACGCGCTACAGGGGCGAGTGGATGCGGCGCTGCAACGTCTTTTCTAAAATACCATTTCAGCGGCGCGCGTGGCGTGAGCGCCATTGGAATCAGAGCGGGAAGAGGGGTATCGATGGTATCGGTGAGCCAGCCGAGCGAGCTCATTAGCGTGGAGGTTGCGTACGCGAGCGCTGAGGTGCAGGTGATCGTGCCCTTGCGGGTGCACCCGCCGATCACGGTGGAAGAGGCGGTCCACCGTTCGGGAATACTGGAGCGCTTTGCCGAAATCGATTTGACGCGCCAGAGAGTTGGAATCTTCAGCCGGCCGGTTGCGCTGACGCGGCGCTTGAGTGACAAGGATCGCGTGGAGATCTACCGCCCTTTGCTTGCCGATCCTAAAGAGCTGCGTCGCCGGCGTGCTGCTCGTTGAGGCGGGAAACGGCCGTCACCGCGATGATAGGCGGGATTCATCTTCCGAATGGGGGGCGCCGCAAGGGGCTGTCAGGCGGTATTGCGTAGCCTTGGGCGGCCTGCAGGTGGTCGGCGGCATCGAAAAACAGCGTCAACCGGTGTTGCACGCTCGCCTCACCGTCTCGCGGGTCGTTCATGTAGGCGTAATCCCAGCGATTATTATGGAATGGATCCTGAATAGTGGGTGTACCGAGCAGAAATCGGACCTGTTGCGGGGTCATGCCGGGGCGCAGCTGTTTTACCTTCTCCTCCTCGAGCACTGTGCCTTGCTCCATGTCCGGGCGGTAGAGAAAGGGCAACTGTGAGGTGGAGCATCCCAAAAGGAACAAAAAAGTGATGTATAATAATGCTACTAACGTAAGTGCCGTGCGCATCGGCGTCGCTCCTTCGCTCCAACCGCGAAGCGCATGATAGCGCAGCTGGCGAATGTTGCCTACGAGCCCGGGAGGCGTTTTGGAATCCAAAGACCTCAGAAAAGCCGGTCTTAAGGTTACGCTACCGCGGACTAAGATACTTGAGATCCTGGACCGAAATCGGCATCAACATATGTCCGCCGAGGATGTCTATCGCTGCCTCTTGGAGGCCGGTGAGGATATCGGACTCGCCACCGTCTATCGCGTGCTGACACAGTTCGAGTCGGCGGGCCTCGTTCAGCGCCACAACTTCGAAGGCAATCAGGGAGTCTTCGAGCTCAACGAAGGCGGCCACCACGATCATATGGTATGCATCGAATGCGGTGGAATCGAAGAGTTCATGGATTCGATCATCGAGGATCGTCAGGAATTGATCGCCCATGATCACGGCTTCGACTTGACCGCCCATTCAATGATTCTATACGGGCGTTGCCGTAAATGCCGCGGCAAGCGCTGAGCGCTCCGCTGATCGGGTTTGGGCATGGCACTGGCGAGGCGCTCCCAATGATGTGCGGCGGTTAGGCTTCACCGGGAATTGGCCGGTTGGCGACGACGGCGCAGTGATTCGTGATCGCGGGGTGGTTTTCAATTGACCCGTCTCAACATCTCGCGAGCGTGGTTGACGGTGTTCTCCGTGATTTCCAGACCTCCGAGCATGCGGGCGATTTCCTGAGTTCGGTCTCCCTCGTCGAGACGCTCGACCGCGGTTCGCACGCGGCCGTTGCTCGTTTGCTTGCGAACACCGAGTTGTTGATGCGCCTGCGCTGCGACCTGCGGCAAATGGGTAACGCAGAGCACTTGGTGGTGGGTGCCTAGTTGGCGAAGCTTGCGGCCGACCACCT
Source organism: Nitrococcus sp. (assembly GCF_059432795.1). Classification (NCBI taxonomy): domain Bacteria; kingdom Pseudomonadati; phylum Pseudomonadota; class Gammaproteobacteria; order Chromatiales; family Ectothiorhodospiraceae; genus Nitrococcus; species Nitrococcus sp. The sequence continues at coordinate 16,659 of NZ_JBXWZQ010000033.1, forward strand.
CGGCGATGCCGCCGCCGATGCCGGCGTCGGCTTCATCGAATATGAGCGTCGGGATCCGGGTCGTACGTGCGGTGGCGACCTCCAGCGCGAGCCCGATCCGGGAAATCTCGCCGCCCGAGGCGATTTTGTTGATTGGGCCGAAGGGGCGGTCAGGTCCGGTCCGCACCGCGAAGCACACCTTATCCCCGCCATGGTCGCTGATCGGGTTGGCGGCTGGGCTGATCTCGATTTTCAGCTCGCCATCCGGCATGCCGAGCTCGTGGATCAAGGAGGTTACGCGCTCCTGCAGGACGGAAGCCGCCTGGCCGCGGGCCTCGCTGAGCTCGGCGGCTGCGCTGCGATAGTCTTCCTCGCTGCGGGCCAAACGGTTGGCTAGCTCAGTGAGCCGCTCGCCCCTGCGGTCCTGTTCGTCAAGCTTGTCGCGCAACGTTTGCAGATGCTCGTGCAGCTGCTCCGGGCGTACCCGATGCTTACGGGCGAGGTCGGTGATCAGCCCCAGACGTTCCTCGACCTGTTGTAGCCTGCGCGGATCCACGTCGAGGCCTGCGGCGAAATGACGCAAGCTCTCGCAACCTTCGCTGATGTGCACAAGTGCGTCGTTGAACAGCTCGTGGGCCGCAGCAATGGCCGGATCCAGGTCGGTTCGACCCGCGAGCTGACGAATGCTTGCACCGAGCACGCTCTGCACCGCCTGTTCGTCTTCATACAGCGCGGTAATAACCGATTGGCACGTGGCGATGATCCCCTCGGCGGAGGCCAGCCGGCGGTGCTCGAGGTTCAGCTCGTCGAGCTCATCGGCACGCAAGTTGAGCGCGGCCAATTCGTCCACTTGATAGCGCAGCAGATCGATTTGATCGTCACTGTGTTCCTGGCCGTGTTGCAGGCGCTGTACCTCCCGGCGTAAGCGCCGATGCGCTTGATAGCACTCGCCGACTCGGGTAAGGACACTGACGTGGCCGCCGAACGCGTCCAGGATGTCACGCTGGGTATCACGCCGGCGCAAGGCCTGGTGGGCATGCTGACCGTGGATTCCGATGAGCTGATTACCCAGTGCACCGAGCTGTTGGAGCGGCACCGGACAACCGTTGATGTAGCTCTGAGAACGGCCGTTGCGCTGCAGCACCCGGCGCAGTATGCACTCGTCTTCGGCGTCGAGCTGGCGCTGGCGAAGCCACTCGCGTGCAGGCCCGGCGTCGTTCAGATCGAAGGTGACATGAATCTCCGCGCGCTCGGCGTGTACAGGCAGAGCGGAGCTATCGGCACGGTCACCGAGACAAGTCCCCAAGGCATCGAGCAGAATCGATTTCCCGGCGCCCGTCTCACCGGTGAGAGCCGTCATGCCCGGCTCGAAGGTGATCTCGACGCTGTCGACGATTGCGAAGTTTCGTATGTGGATTCGCCGCATCATGGGGCTGTGTCCTCAGTGCGATGGCCGCCGCCACGTATCAGCTGACGTGCGTTTCCCCCCAGCGCAGCTTGGCCCGAAGAATTCCGAAATAGCGGTAATGCGGCGGATGGATCAGGTGAACCTTGCGGGTGTATTTACGCAGTAGAATACGCCCGCCATTGACCAGGCCCAGATCCTGCTGGCCGTCGCAGCTGACCCGGATCTGCGTCAAAAAGCTTGGGTGCACGGCAATCTCGACCGTACTCTCGGCGCTGATGACCAACGGGCGATTGCTCAAGGTATGCGGGCAGATCGGTACCAGCGCGATCGCGTCGAGACTCGGATGCATGATCGGCCCGCCTCCCGACATGGCGTAGGCGGTGGAGCCGGTGGGAGTGGCCACGATCAGCCCGTCGGAATGATGCCGATTGGTGAGCTCGCCATCGATGAACGTCTCGAAGTCGATCATCCGCGCGGTATTCCATTTGTGCAGCACGACGTCGTTCAGAGCGATGCCGCGACTGAGAACTTCACCGCCGCGGTGAATTTCCGCAGCAAGCAGCATCCGGTCATCGGCAATGAACTCTCCGGCGAGCACGGCGTCGATTTCGTCGAGGTGGCCGGGGGATACATCCACGAGAAAGCCCATGCGACCGCGATTGATACCTAGGATCGGCACTTCATGATCGGCGAGCAGGCGCGCGGCATGTAGAAGGGTCCCGTCACCGCCGACGACAATGAGCAGATCGGCCTGTTGTGCTAGCGTCTCGCGCCCGCATCGCAGCCAGTCGTCGTCGGCGCGTTCCTGCGGCGCGCTCTCGGCGTCGAGCACGACGGGGTGGCCGAGGCGCCGCAGATGGCGAGCAATGCGCACGATAGTGTCCGCGACCTCGGGGTCGTTGGTTTTGCCTATGATGCCGATCGTGTGAAAATGTCGCATTGTCGCGCTATTCCTCGTCGTTCGCCGCCAAGTTATCATGTTGGCCGTAACCGGCCAATTGCGGTGGCCCCATGCGCCTTGCGCAGCGCGGCGGCGAGCGCGTGTGCCGGCGTTATATGCTCCGAATGCTTTATTGACACGGTTGGGGGTGACTGTTAGCGTGCCTTTAGCACTCTCAAGCAGCGAGTGCTAATCAACCCATCCAATCGCACGGGACGTCGAACGGCCTGCGCATGAGTCGGTAAGTTTTATCGTCGACAGCTTTTTATGAGAAGGAAGGTTGCCGATCCGATTCTCGAGGAACGCGCTCAGCAGCTCCTGAAGGTGTTGGTCCAGCGCTATATCCGCGAGGGTCAGCCGACGGGGTCGCGCACCCTGACGCGCGAGTCGGGATTGAACATAAGCCCCGCTACGGTTCGCAACATCATGGCGGATCTGGAAGAGGCGGGCTACGTCAAGGCACCGCATACGTCAGCGGGAAGGGTGCCGACCGATCTTGGTTACCGGTTCTTCGTCGACAGCCTGCTTACCGTGAACCCGCTGCAGAGCTGGGAGATTGAACAGCTGCGCATTCATCTCGACCGTGGCAGTAACGCCGATGCATTGATCGATTCGGCGTCCAATCTGCTCTCGGGGCTCACACAATTGGCCGGTGTCGTGACCATACCGCGTCGCCATTCGGGCTCGGTCCGCCAGCTGGGCTTTCTGCCTCTGTCGGAGCGACGCGTATTGGCGATTCTGGTGGTCAACGAGCAAGAAGTGCAAAACCGCGTTTTGCAGACGGATCGGGATTACAGTGGCGCCGAGCTTGAACGGATCGCCAATTACCTCAACGCGGAGTTCGTCGGCAAGGACATCGAACAGATTCGTGCGGCGCTCATCGATGCCATGAACAAGGATCGCAAAGAGATGACCGAGCTGATGAGCCTGGCCATCGAGGTAGCTCGGCGTCTTTTCACCCGGCCCGAAGATGAAGATGAAGATGACGATTACGTGCTGGCGGGCGAGACCAATCTTATGACGTTCGCCGAGCTTTCCGACATAGAGAAGCTCAAGCAGCTATTCGAGGCTTTCAATCAGAAACGGGATATCATTCATCTGCTCGACCGCTGCCTGACAGCGGAGGGCGTGCAGCTTTTCATTGGTCAGGAATCGGGCTATGAAGTGTTCGACGGCGTGAGCCTGATTACCTCACGCTACCAAACCGACGACGAGGTGCTGGGCGTACTCGGTGTCATTGGACCGACCCGAATACCCTACGGGCGCATTATCCCAATCGTCGATGTGACCGCGAAGCTGCTCGGACACGCCTTGAATCCACATCACTGAGCCCCAAATCATGGATTGCATTCGCTCTACTCAGAGCGAAGGCTAATTATTGCCGGTGTTTGCAATACCGTCTGATCGGAGAGAACGATGGCGGAAGAGGAACGCAACGAAGCTCAGCGCGGCGATGAGTCGTCCGCGCAGGCACAAGGTGAATCGGATGCGCAGGGGAATGAGTCGCTCGAGCGACTTCAGGAGGTCGTCGAGCGTCTGAGCGCCGAGTGCGAGTCGGCGCGCTCCGAGGCCGAGGAGAATCGGAACCAATTCCTGCGTGCCCGTGCGGAGCTGGAGAACCAGCACCGCCGCTTGCAAAGGGATGTGGAGCAGGCTCATCGATACGCATTCGAAAAATTTGCGAGCGAGATCCTGGGGGTGAGAGACAGCCTGGAAATGGGCACGAGCGCCGCACAGGAAGCGCACGTCGACGTGACTAAATTGCGGGAGGGCGCAGAGCTCACTCTCAAGATGTTGAATCAGGTGATGGAGAAGTTCGACATCCACGAGATCAACCCGCAGGGCGAGCGCTTCGACCCCGAGAAACATGAGGCGATGGCCGCTCAGGAATCAGCCGAGCACGATCCGAATACAGTCATTCACGTGGTGCAAAAAGGTTATCTGTTGAGCGATCGGCTGCTGCGCCCCGCGTTGGTGATCGTTTCCAAACCCGATAACCACCGCCCCTCTGGTGGCGAGATCGATGAGCAGGCTTGAAATACCGGTGCCTGGCCGCATTTAACCAAGCAGATCTTGATAGCACTTGAACGCCAAAGGTGACGAGGTGAGAGAGGGAGCACAAGCTTATGGGTAAGATCATCGGCATAGACCTGGGCACTACGAATTCCTGCGTGGCTGTGATGGAAGGGGGAAAGGCCCGGGTTATCGAAAACGCCGAGGGCGATCGTACGACGCCGTCCGTGGTGGCCTTCACCGCGGACGGCGAGGTTTTGACCGGCGCTCCGGCCAAGCGGCAGGCGGTTACCAATCCGGAGAACACGGTCTATGCCGTCAAGCGTTTGATCGGCCGGCGCTACGACGAAGAAGTCGTGCAGCGCGATGTACGGGAGATGCCGTACAAGATCGTTCGGGCCGACAACGGGGATGCTTGGGTGGAGGTGCACGGCAAGAAGATGGCTTCGCCGGAAATCTCCGCTCGAACGTTGATAAAGATGAAGAAGACCGCCGAGGATTATTTGGGCGAGGAGGTGACCGAGGCGGTGATCACCGTGCCCGCCTACTTCAATGATTCCCAGCGCCAGGCGACCAAGGACGCCGGTCGCATTGCCGGTCTCGAGGTCAAGCGAATCATTAACGAGCCTACGGCGGCGGCGCTGGCTTACGGGTTGGACAAGCGGGGCGGGGATCGCAAGGTCGCGGTGTTCGATCTGGGCGGCGGCACGTTCGATATCTCCATTATCGAAATTGCCGAAGTCGAGGGCGAGCATCAGTTCGAAGTGCTCTCGACCCACGGCGATACGTTTCTCGGTGGCGAGGATTTCGATCGCGCGATCATCGGCTATCTGATTGCCGAGTTCAAGAAGGACCAGGGGATGGATCTCTCCGGTGATCGCCTGGCGATGCAGCGTCTGAAGGAAGCGGCGGAGAAAGCCAAGATCGAGCTGTCATCCGCGCAGCAAACGGAGATCAACCTACCTTATATCACCGCGGATCGCGCCGGTCCGAAGCACTTAAACCTGAAGTTGACCCGGGACAAGCTCGAGGCGCTGGTCGAGGATATCCTCAAGCGCACGATCGAGCCGTGCAAAGTCGCCCTGAAAGATGCCGAGCTATCCGCTTCGGAAGTTGACGAGGTGATACTCGTCGGGGGCCAGACGCGGATGCCGAAGGTGCAGGAACTGGTCAAAGAGATTTTCGGCAAGGACCCGCGCAAGGACGTCAACCCGGACGAGGCAGTGGCGATCGGGGCGGCCGTTCAGGCCGGTGTGCTCGGTGGCGACGTCAAGGATGTGTTGCTGCTGGACGTTACGCCGCTCTCGCTCGGTATCGAGACGCTTGGCGGCGTGATGACCAAGTTGATCGAGAAGAACACCACCATACCGACCAAGGCGAATCAGGTGTTCTCAACGGCGGAGGACAACCAGACGGCGGTCACCGTGCACGTGCTGCAGGGCGAGCGGGAAATGGCGAAATACAACAAATCGCTAGGCCGATTCGACTTGCAGGACATTCCTCCGGCGCCGCGCGGCGTGCCGCAGATCGAGGTCACTTTCGATATCGATGCCAACGGCATACTTCATGTCTCGGCGCGTGACAAGGCCACCGGCAAGCAGCAGTCCATTCAGATCAAGGCATCGAGCGGGCTGAAGGATGAAGAGATCGAGCGGATGGTTTCGGATGCCGAGGCGCATCGCGAGGAAGATCGCAAAGCCCGCGAGTTGGTCGACGCCCGTAACCAAGCGGACAATCTCGTTCATGCCACGCGCAAGTCGATGTGGGACCTCGGCGACAAGGTTTCCGAGTCCGAGAAAAAGGATGTGGAAGACGCGATCGCCGAGTTGGAAGAGGCGATGAAGGGCAGTGACAAGGACGCGATCGACACGAAGGTAGAGGCGTTGGCGGAGAAGTCCGGCAAGCTCGCCGAGCGCGCCTATCAGAGCAGCAGCGCGGAAGGAGCCGGCGGCAGCAGCGAAGGACAGCAAAGCAGCGGCTCGCGTGAGTCGGGGCAAGAAGACGTGGTCGACGCTGAATTCGAAGAAGTCAAAGATGACAAGAAGTGATCGCGGTGCCGCCCAACGGGGCGCTGTGACCCTGCGACGGGGCGGTGGGACGTGCGATTGAGCCCGGTGGGGGTGCCTTCCGACTTGGCAGACCAGCGGCGGGAGGCAATCCCCTGGGACGGCACGGCTCAAAATGATTATAATCCCCTTCCGATTCGGGAGGGAGAAGCCACGAGACGGGGTCGAGCTTTCAGCGAATGACGGAACGAGATTACTACGAAATTCTAGGGGTGGCGCCTAATGCTTCGGAGGCCGATCTGAAGCAGGCCTATCGTCGCATGGCGATGAAGTTCCACCCCGACCGCAATCCGGGCAACCAAGAGGCGGAGGTCCGCTTCAAGGAAGCCAAGGAGGCCTACGAGATCCTGAGCGACCCGCAGAAGCGGGCGGCTTACGATCAGTTCGGCCATGCCGGTGTCAATGCGAGCGCCGGTCGGGGTGGCTTTGGCGCCGGTGCCGGGGCAGGCAGCTTCGCCGACATTTTCTCGGATGTCTTTGGCGACATCTTCGGCGGTGGGCCGGCTCATGGTGCTCCGGGCGTGTTTCGGGGCGCCGATCTGCGCTACACGTTGGAGCTTTCGCTGGAAGAAGCGGTCGCCGGCACCGAGAAGGATTTCGACGTTCCGACCATGGTACCGTGCACGAGCTGCAGTGGCAGCGGCGCTGCTCAGGGCAGCAAGCCGCAACCGTGCACGACCTGTCAGGGACACGGCGAGGTCCGGCTGCAGCAAGGCTTTTTCGCGATTCGCCAGCCTTGCCCGCGTTGCCGGGGCAGCGGCACCATCATCGCCACCCCCTGCCAGCAGTGTAACGGCAATGGTCGTGTTCCGGAGCAGAAACGCCTATCGGTGAAGGTGCCCGCCGGGGTCGATACGGGCGATCGAATTCGCCTCGGGGGCGAGGGTGAACCCGGCGAGAATGGCGGCCCGCCAGGCGATCTCTATGTGCAGATTGCGGTGCGGGATCACCCGATTTTCAAGCGGGACGGCGCCCATCTTAGGTGCGAAATTCCAATCAGCATGCCTACGGCCGCGCTCGGCGGCGAGCTGGAAGTTCCGACTTTGGACGGCCGTGTCACGCTGCGGGTTCCCCCAGGGACCCAATCGGGCCGGATCTTTCGTATCCGCAGCAAAGGGGTTCAGCCGGTTCGCGGCGGTGCTACCGGGGACCTGCTCTGCCGAGTGAACGTCGAGACACCCGTCAATCTCACCGCGAAGCAGAAAGAGTTGCTCAATGAGCTGGCCTCGACATTGGAGGTCGGTGGCGACCGGCACAACCCGCAAAGCAATAGCTGGCTGGATTCTGTCAAGTCGTTTTTCGAGAACATGAAATTTTAACGCCGCGGCTGAATGCGGTGCCGGATCGAGGGACGATTGCGTTTGCAGCCGCTAATTCCTCCGCGCCGGTGATTTAACGCCATTCATTGCTTCGTATTCGGCCCAATCGGGCCGGTAATCCAGCCGGTGTGCGGGTGCATCTGTTGGGCAGGACTTCCCGTCAGGCAGGCATAGCGGTTCGCCGGGGACATGCGTATGTGCCATCAACCCGGTCAGGAGCCACCGGATTTGATCCGCAGTTCACTCGCTGTGGACGCCTGATGACTGCGGCCGGCCGATTCCTTTGGCGAGGCATTGCCGTGAATTGGCTCGTAAGCCGAGCGACGCAAGGGGAATGAACGATGATCAGGATCGCTATCAGCGGGGCGGCCGGCCGGATGGGGCGCACGCTCGTCGCGGCGACCGCACAGGATTCCCGCGCGCAATTGACAGCGGCGATCGAGCACCGGGGCAGCCGCTCGCTCGGTGCTGATGCTGGGGACCTGGCGGGGATCGGTGCGCTGGGAGTCATCGTCGCTGACGATTTGGAAACCGCGCTCTCCCACAGTGATGTCGTCGTGGATTTCACGCTGCCGGAGGCTACGATGGCAAACCTTGCGGTCTGCCGTGCGGCGGGCAAGCCGATCGTCATCGGTACGACCGGTTTCGACGCAGCGCAACGCCGCGAGCTCGCGCGTACGGCTGAGGCGCTGCCGGTTGTGCTCGCTCCGAATTTCAGCGCCGGTGTGAATCTGACATTCAAGCTCATTGAATTGGCTGCCCGGGCCCTCGGCGAGGACTACGATATCGAGGTGATCGAAGCCCACCATCGCCATAAGCGCGATGCCCCCTCCGGCACGGCACTGCGCATGGGAGAGATCGTCGCGGCGGCGCTCGATCGGGACTTCGACTCGAATGCGGTTTACAGCCGTCAGGGGCGCAACGCAGAGCGCGAGCGCAAAAACATCGGCTTTGCCAGTGTGCGGGGAGGCGATATCGTCGGCGAGCATACGGTGTTGTATGCCGGCCTCGGCGAGCGCCTGGAGATCACGCATCGCGCCTCGAGCCGCATGACTTTCGCCAATGGGGCGGTCCGCGCCGCCTTGTGGTTAGTCGGGCGAAACGCCGGTCTTTACGATATGCAGGACGTGCTCGGCTTGCGAGGCTGACCACGAATCGCCAGCCACAAAGGTTTCGCCTCAACGCGTCCGCCAACAGAGCGAAAGTGGCCTGCTTCACGACCAGGCGCGTTCCCGCGCGGACTCATTGAAATCGAGAGCCGGTTTGCCGCGCAGGGGCAGCTAAGCGAACAGGCGTTCCAGGATGTGCTCGTAAATGACCGAGACCGTTTCGAGCTCAGCCACCCCGACGTGCTCGTCGATCTGATGGATACTCTGATTGATCGGGCCGAGCTCGATCACCTGAGCACCGGTGCGGGCGACGAATCGGCCGTCCGAGGTGCCACCCGTGGTGGATGTCCGCGCGTGGCGCCCGGTCACCTCGCGGATTGCCGCGAGCGTTGCATCGAGCAGGGGGCCGTGTTCAGTAAGGAAGGGTTGGGCCGAAAGACGCCAGTCGATGTGATACTCCAGGTCATGGCGCGTAAAAGTGTGCTCAACTTCGAAGCGAATATCTTCCGCCGTCAGCTCGGTGCAATAACGAAAGTTGATGTCTGCGCGTAAGCTTCCGGGGATCACATTGGTGGCACCCGTGCCGGCATGGACGTTGGAGATTTGCATGGTTGTGGGCGGGAAGCTCGAATTGCCGTTGTCCCAAGTGCGCGCAGTCAGTTCCAGCAAGGCGGGGGCAAATTGGTGAATCGGGTTACTCGCGCGTTGTGGGTAGGCAACGTGGCCCTGAATACCGTGCACGGTCAGATGAGCGTGCAAGGATCCGCGGCGACCGATCTTGATCGTATCGCCAATCACGCGCTCGCTGCTCGGCTCGCCGACCAGGCACATGTCGATAACCTCGCTGCGCGCTTCGAGGGTTTCTACCACCCGCTTCGTGCCGTCCAAGGCGTCGCCCTCCTCATCGCTGGTAAGAAGCAGCGCAATGGAGCCGCGCAACGGTCCAGGATTTCGGCCGAGAAACCGCTCACACGCGGTGACAAAAGCCGCCACACTGCCTTTCATATCCGCGGCGCCGCGGCCGTATAACCGCCCCTCACGGAACGTGGGCTCGAAGGGGGCCGTGTTCCAGAGCGTCTCAGGCCCGCTCGGGACGACATCGGTATGCCCCACGAAGGCGAGCAGTGGGTGATCGGTTCCGTAGCGTGCCCAAAGGTTCTTTACGTTACCGAAGGGTAAGTGCTCGCAACGAAAGCCCAATGCCGCCAAACGCGCGGACAGCATCTCCTGACAGCCCGCATCATCCGGGGTCAGGGACTTGCGTCGAATCAGCTCGCAGGCCAGATCGACAGTGGAGCTGTTATCCATGGCGTTGAAACCGAACGCTGGTGTGTCCCCGCTCATGGGCGCAGCAATTCATTGATGCCGACCTTGGCGCGCGTTTTCTCATCCACCTGCTTGATGATCACCGCACAATAGAGGGTGTGGCTGCCGTCGCGCGCGGGAAGGCTGCCGGGCACTACCACCGCGCCGGCGGGGACGCGGCCGAAGCTCACTTCGCCCGTCTCCCGATTGTATATCTTGGTGCTCTGGCCGATATAGACGCCCATCGAGATCACTGCCCCCGCGCCGACGATAACGCCTTCGACGATCTCGGAGCGCGCTCCGATAAAGCAGTTATCCTCGATAATCGTCGGGTTGGCCTGCAAGGGCTCGAGTACGCCGCCGATGCCGACCCCGCCGGAGAGGTGCACGTCCTTGCCGATCTGCGCGCAGGAGCCGACCGTGGCCCAAGTATCCACCATGGTGCCCGTGTCGACATACGCTCCGATGTTGACGTAGGAAGGCATGAGGACTGCCCCTGGGGCGATGTAGGCCCCGCGGCGTGCCGTCGCGGGTGGAACGACTCGGACGCCGTTGGCGGCGAACTCCCGGGTGTTGTAGTCGGTGAACTTGAGGGGCACCTTGTCAAAGTACTGGTTCAACCCGTCGCGCATGACCATGTTGTCGTGCAGGCGAAAGTGCAGCAATACCGCTTTTTTCAGCCATTGATTGACTTGCCACTCGCCGTCGCGCTTCTGCGCGACCCGCGCCTCGCCGGTGTCGAGCATCTCCAACGCTGCAGCGACCGCATCCCGAAGCTCCGGCGAGGCCGTGCGCGGCGAGAGCTCGGCGCGATCTTCGAATGCCGCCTCGATGAGTTCTTTGAGCTGCTCCATTAGAGCCTCCTGGTTACCGGTGAGTTTTGCGCCTGGACCATGCATCCCTGCGCGGCGCGTGACAGGAAACGCCCGGATGGGCGCTTCCGGCAGAGCATCAGCCGCGGTTGCGACACATGCCGAGCATGCGAGAGCGCAGCAGTATAAGGCACTTCAGGTGAGTTCCGTAATGCATCAAACGCCGTCGGCACGTTTGCGCAGTTCATCCTCATCGGTCAATACACGCCGGAGCTGATCGCGCAGGCTTTGCTGGGTGGCTTCCGATAGCGCGTGATTGTTGCGGTCGGTGAGGAAAAACACGTCCTCGGCGCGCTCGCCCATCGTGGCGATTTTCGCATTCTGCAGCCGCACACCGCAGTGGGCGAAGGCGTAGCCGACTTGCGCGAGCAGGCCCGGGCGATCACCGGTGATGAGCTCCAGCGCGGTCCGATCGTTATGCGGATCGGCCGTGAACTCGATTTGCGTCTGCGTACTGAAGTGGCGCAGACGCCGGGGCAAGGCCCGGGTCGATGCCTGTGGCGCGGGTGCGAGATGGCCCAGCATGCGGCGCACATGCTCGGCGATTTCTTCTTCGCGGTAGCCGCGAGCAATGGGCCGGCCGGTGTTTTCCAGTACCAGATAGCTATCCAGCGCGTGCCCGTCGTCGGTCGTAATGATACGCGCGTCCTGAATGTCCAGGCCGAGCTGGCTCAGAGCGGCGACCGTGAGGGCGAAAATATGATCCCGATCACGCGTGTAAACGAACACCTCGGTACCGCCACGGCTGCTGACCGGCTCGATCAGAATGAGTGGCAGCTGTGCCTCGCCGCCAAGCCGGTGGATGGCGTCCGTATGCCAGACGATCTCTTCGGCGGAATAGCGCAGGAAGTAGTCCGCGGTGAACGGACGCCAGATCGCACGCACGGTCATGTGATGCAGCCCACGTGCCCGCAGCGCCTTGCGTGCCTGAGCTTGTGTTTCGCCAATGAGCTCTTCGGCGTCGATGGGGTTGCCCAAGCCGCGGCGAATGGCTCGCTGGGTAAGCTGGAAGAGCTCTAGCAGCAACGCCTCCCGCCATGCATTCCAAAGCTTGGGGTTGGTGCCCCGGATGTCGCCCACGGTAAGCAGGTAGAGATAGTTGAGATGTTGCATATCGCCTACCTTGCGGGCGAATTCGTTGATCACCTGCGGGTCGCTGATGTCGCGGCGCTGCGCGGTCATGGACATGAGCAGGTGGTGTCGAACCAACCACGCCACCAAACGGCTGTCGTAGCGGCTCAAGCCATGGTGCATGCAGAATTCATAGGCATCCTCGGCACCGAGCTCGGAATGGTCCCCGCCCCGCCCCTTGGCGATGTCGTGAAACAAGCCTGCCAAGTAAAGCAGCTCGGGCTTGGGCAGGCGATTGATCAACTCGCTGCAGAAGGGAAATTCGTGAGCGAACTCCGGAGCGGCCAAACGACGCAGATTGCGTACCACCATCAAGATGTGGGAGTCCACCGTATAGGCATGGAAAAGGTCGTATTGCATTCGTCCGGTAATACGGCGTATGGCGGGTAAGTAGCGACCAAGGACGCCGTACGTGTGCATTCTACGCAGCGCATGCGTGATGCCGCGCGGCTGACGCAGGATCTCCATGAACAGGCTGCGGCAACGCAAATCGTTGCGAAACCGCTCGTCGATTAGGTGATGGTGCTGGCGGATCAACCGGATTGTTGCGGCGCGCACACCCTTGATCTCGGGATGTTCCTGAATCAGCAGAAACACCTCCAGCAGCGCGAACGGGTAGCGGCGAAACACGTTGGCTTGAGTGACCTCGATGAAGCCGCGCTTGATTTGAAAACGCTTGTTCAGCTTGCGGGGTGCCTCGTCCAACTCGGCGTAGAGTATGACCTCCTGGTAGAGCTGGAGGAGCATTTCGTTCAGGCAGCTGAGCCGCATGACGATGCGGTAATAACGCTGCATGAGTTGCTCGACAGCCAATGTGTGCTCGCTATCGCGGTAGCCGAACTGCCTGGCGAGGGTAACCTGGTAGTCGAAGAGCAAGCGGTCCTCGCGACGACCGGTGAGCACGTGCAGCGCGAAGCGAAGATCCCAAAGAAAATGCTGGGCGCGCATCAGCGCGTTGTACTCGCCCTCGGTCAAAAACGCATGGTCCACCAGGTCGTGCAGTGTCTCGGCGCCGAACTGCCGCTTGGCCACCCAGCCGATCATATGGATGTCGCGCAGCCCTCCCGGGCTTTCCTTGAGGTTGGGTTCCAGGTTATGGGCGGTATCGTGGTACTTTCCGTGGCGGGCGAGCTGTTCGCGCCACTTGGCCTCGAAAAACTCGCGGCTCGACCAGATCCGATTCGGGCCGGTGCACTGCACCATGGCTTGATAGAGAGGCGGGGAGCCGGCGAGCAGGCGTGATTCCATCAGATTGGTGGCGACGGTAATGTCCTGTGCCGCCTTTTGGATGCACTCGTCCAACGTGCGTACGCTATGGCCGACCTGCAGGCCGATGTCCCAAAGCTGGGTGACGATGCATTTGAGCGCGCTGTCGAAGCGGTTGCCAGCGGAGTTGGCGAGAACGACCAGCAGATCCGTGTCCGAGCCGGGATGAAGCTCGCCGCGGCCGTAGCCACCCACGGCGACCAACGCGGCGTCCTCTTCACCATCGCGCAAATAGAGATCCCATACGCGGGTGACCAGCGCATCCACAATTTCCGCGCGCAACGCCACCAATTCCGCGGCCGGCGTGCCTTCCAGAAAGCGCGCCTGCAGGATCTGGTCGGCGTTGGCAAGGTTTTCCCGCAACAACGGCGTCGCCGCTTGGCCCGCCTGCAATGCCCGGTCTATTGTCGCGACATCGAGCAGATGGGGATCATTGCGAATACGGGCGGACGTGCGGCTCATTGGCGTCGTTTGCTACCTCATACAGAGTCGAGCTGAGTGAGTATCTCGTAGCCGTGGGCGGTGACGAGCACTGTGTGCTCCCATTGCGCCGATAGGCTGTGATCCTTGGTCACCACCGTCCAACGATCCTTGAGCAGCCGGGTTTCGCGACGCCCGGCATTGATCATGGGTTCGATGGTGAACGTCATCCCTTCCTGCAGTGCAAGCCCATCGCCTTCTTTTCCGTAGTGAAGCACCTGCGGATCCTCGTGGAAGTTCCGCCCGATTCCGTGCCCGCAATACTCACGCACCACGGAATAGCCGTGATTTTCGGTAAACTGCTGAATGGCGTGACCGATATCGCCAAGCCGAACCCCCGGGCGCACTCGCTCGATTCCTACCATCATAGCCTGATAGGCGACCTCGCAGAGGCGACGCGCCTGAATGGAAGGTTCGGTGACGTAAAACATGCGGCTGGTATCGCCGTGGTAGCCGTCCTTGATTACGGTGATGTCGATATTGATGATGTCGCCCCGCTTGAGCTTTTTCGAGCCCGGGATGCCATGACAGACGACGTGATTGACGGACGTGCAGATCGATTTCGGAAAGCCGCGATAATTGAGAGGCGCCGGGATCGCCTCGAGATCGTTGACGATGTAGTCATGACAGACCCGATCGAGCTCCTCGGTGGTTACGCCGGGTTGCACGTAGGGCTCGATCATCTTCAGAACCCGCGCCGCGAGACGACCGGCACGGCGCATTGATTCAATCTCTTCCGGGCTCTTAATGGTGACGGACATTGAGCAGACCTTGTACGGATCCAGAGGTTTGATAGAAGCCACCAACCCGGCCCTGATGGAGGCAGAGCGACCTGGCGACAAATTGTGGCTGGGTTGGAAATATGGTATAAAGCGCGCGCTTCCCAGGCAAACGGCGGTTTCATAATCCGCACTTTAACCGCAATATCCGGGCTCAGTCCCGGCACACACCACACATGCACCGTCACACGCGACCGGGTGCCCGATGCGGGTTGTCGCGTGCGGGTGTATGGAGGCTCAACCCGAACGAGGAGAGATCAGCCATGGCGAGAGCGACCATGAGACAAATGCTCGAAGCCGGCGTGCATTTCGGGCATCAGACACGCTATTGGGATCCGAAGATGGCGCCCTACATCTTCGGTCAGCGCAACAAGATCCATATCATCAATCTCGAGAAGACACTTCCGCTCTATCTCGAGGCCATGAACTACATGGGGCGACTGGCGGCCAACGGCGGGCGGATCCTGTTCGTGGGCACCAAGCGAGCCGCGCGCGAGGCGCTCCGCGAGGAGGCCAAGCGTTGCGCCATGCCCTACGTCAATCATCGCTGGCTGGGCGGAATGTTAACCAATTTCCGCACGGTGAAACGCTCCATCCGCCGTTACAAGGATCTCCAGCAACAGGAGCAGGATGGCACATTCGATAAGCTGAACAAGCGCGAGGTGCTCTCGCTGCATCGCGAAATGGTCAAGCTCGAGCGCGCTTTCGGCGGTATCGTCGATATGGAGGCGCTACCGGATGCTTTGTTCGTGGTCGACACCGGATTCGAGCGAATCGCCGTGCAAGAAGCACGTAAGCTCAATATACCGGTGGTGGCCGTGGTCGATACCAACAACTCGCCGCGAGGAATCGACTACGTCGTACCCGGCAACGATGATGCATTTCGTGCGATTCGCCTTTACTTGCAAGGTGCGGCCGACGCGATCATCGAGGCACGCATGGCCGGTGTCCGGCCGAGTGGCGATGACGAGTTCATCGAAGTCGAGGCGGCTGCTGCTGAAGCGGCTGCCGAGGCAGAGCAGCAGTCTGAATGAACGCCCGGTGGCCTGGGCGATTCGACAATGCATCGGCAAGAGGTGAAATTCGCATGGCGATTAGCGCGCAATTGGTAAAGGATCTCCGTGAGCGTACCGGCGCCGGAATGATGGAATGTAAAAGGGCGCTGCAAGAAGCCGACGGCAACGTGGATAGCGCGATTGAGGTTTTGCGCAAGCGTGGCCTAGCAAAGGCCGAGGGCAAGGCCGGCCGGCTTGCCGCCGAGGGTGCGATCGTCATCGCCATGAGCGAGAATCGTACGCAGAGCGCGATGCTCGAAGTCAATTGCGAGACGGATTTCGTGGCCGCGGATCAACACTTTAAAGGCTTCGTAGACCAGGTCGCAGGCCAACTTGTCGCGGAAGGTCCCGATGACCTCCCGGCTTTGAGGAGACTGTGGCTGGGGGACGGCTCGAACGACACGGTCGAGAGGGCGCAAAAGTCGCTCATCGCCAAGCTCGGGGAGAATATTCAAATCCGGCGCTTCATCCGCTACCAAACCCAGGCGGGCTTGATCGGCGCCTACCTACATGGCAACCGGATCGGCGTTTTGCTCGAGATGGAGGGGGGCGATGCCGTGCTCGCCCGTGATATTTGTATGCATATTGCGGCCAGCCGTCCGTTGTGCCTCGGCAAGGAAGACCTTCCGGCGTCCGTCTGGGAGAAGGAGCGGGAATTCCTCGCGGCGCAGGCGAGTGAGAGCGGCAAGCCTGCGGAGATCGTGGACAAGATGGTCGAGGGGCGGTTGCGCAAGTGGCTGGAGGAGGTCACTCTGCTGGGGCAGCCCTTCGTCAAGGATCCGGATCTCAGTGTCGGTGCGCTGCTGGAGCGTGCCGATGCCCGGGTGGTGCGCTTTACACGCTACGAGTTGGGTGAGGGTCTGGAGAAGAAGCAAACGAATTTCGCCGAGGAGGTAGAGGCTCAGGTCAAGGGCTCTTGACGCCCGCGCGCGTGCCGGGCCTGCCCATGATATGGGAGTGCCGCCGATGAACGTGCCGAAGTATCGCCGCATACTGCTGAAGCTAAGCGGTGAGGCGTTGCTCGGAGAGGCAGCCTATGGGGTTGATCCCGAGGTGCTGAAGCGGCTGGCCATGGAGATCGGCGACCTCGTTGCACGCGGTGTGGAAGTCGCGCTGGTGATCGGCGGTGGCAACATCTTTCGCGGCGCGGGTCTGGCTGCTACGGGGATGGATCGTGTAACAGCCGATCAGATGGGTATGTTGGCGACGTTGATGAACGCGCTCGCGCTGCAGGACGCCTTGGAGCGGGAGAAGATTTTTACCCGCGTCATGTCTGCTATCAAAGTCAATCAGGTCTGTGAGGACTACATCCGGCGCCGGGCCATTCGCCACCTGGAAAAGGGCCGCGTCGTCATCTTCGCGGCCGGCACGGGGAACCCGTTTTTCACTACCGACTCGGCGGCAAGCCTGCGCGCCATCGAGATCAACGCTGATATCATGTTCAAGGCAACCAAGGTCGACGGCGTCTACAGCGCGGACCCGCACAAGGAGTCCGGCGCGCAACGCTATCAGCGGCTGACCTACGATGAGGTGCTCGACCGTAAGTTGAACGTGATGGATGCGACAGCCATCGTTCTCTGCCGAGATCAGAATATGCCCATCATGGTCTTTGATATCACCCGCCCCGGCTGCCTTCGCGAGGTGATCGAGGGACGCGCGATCGGAACATTTGTGGATAGGGGGTGACGCCCATGATCGAGGACATCGACAAAGATGCGGCCGCACGGATGGGCAAGAGCATCGAAACCCTGAACCATGAGTTCCATAAGATCCGCACGGGAAGAGCTCATACGAGCTTGCTCGACCATATAAGCGTTGCTTATTACGGCGCCAAAATGCCCCTCAACCAAGTCGCCTCGGTGGCTGTGAGCGACTCGCGCACATTGAGCGTCACTCCTTGGGAGAAAGGCATGATCCCTGTGGTGGAGAAAGCGATACTCGAATCGGATCTCGGATTGACTCCCAATACCGCAGGTGGCGTTATCCGCATCCCACTGCCGGCGTTGACCGAAGAGCGCCGTCGTGAGCTGATACGCGTAGTCAGGCATGAGGCTGAGCAGGCGCGGATCGCCGTGCGGAACATCCGGCGCGACGCCAACAGCGCGCTCAAGGCTCGGCTCAAGGAAAAGGAGATCACGGAGGACGATGAAAAGCGCGCAGAGGATGACATTCAAAAGCTCACCGACAAGCACATCAATGAGGTGGACAACCTGCTCGCCGCCAAGGAAAAGGAGTTGATGGAGGTTTGAGCCGTTATGCCGGAGCTCTGAGGCCCGGTATGGACGCTGGGGGTGATCTCCGCCGTGGCCTCGGATGGGTCAACAACCGGATTGCGGCGATAGGATGCTCGAACGAGCCCAATCGGATGGCCGATGGCGGTGTAGTTCGGGAGTTGTGATGAGCGACGAGCAGAGCGATTTCCAAGCGCCTGATATCGAGGGTGCTGTCCCCCGCCCTGTGGCCAGTATCATGGACGGCAACGGCAGCTGGGCACAGGCCCGCCTCCTATCCCGTCATCGCGGCCATCGCGCCGGCGCGCGGGGAGTACGTAAAGTCGTCGAGGCTTCGGCCCGGGCGGGGGTCAAGTCACTGACACTTTTCGTGTTGAGCAGCGAAAACTGGCGGCTCCCATCAAGCGAGGTGGGAATGGTCATGG
>NZ_JBXWZQ010000034.1:0-3177 GCF_059432795.1 Nitrococcus sp.
AGACCTCGGCACGTTTATCCTCGGGCAAAGCCTTTACGCGCTTGATGAGCTCGATGAGGTTCATAAGCAACTCTCCGCCGTGTGCATCAATCGCCGCCTTCTTCAATCCAGACCTTTTATATCGATACCGGAGACCGGTCGATATTTACGTATAAAGGACTGCAGCTGCGCGGCTGCCGCGGTTTTGGCCCGCTGGGCGATCTAGCGAGCGCATGAGCCAACTCAGGCGACTCGGATGTCGTAGCCACCATGCTCCCTGGAGGCGGCATATTCCAGGGCAGCTCGAATATCATCGTCCGTCAGCTCCGGGAAATCTGCTCGGATCTCTTCCCAACTTTGGCCTGCGGCAAGCCACTTCAGAATGTCGTACACCGTGATCCGCATCCCGCGAATGCACGGCTTTCCCCCGCGCTTACCAGCTTCGATGGTAATGCGATCCTGATAACTCATGGCTCTGCCTCCATCAATATCATCAAATTGTAAGCTTCTCTAAAGGCCGCGCCGTCACTTCTAGCACACCCCCCTCGCGCGCGCCCCAACGCCCGAAGTACCCGCGCCAGGTTGGGCACGGTAGGGTTACCTTTAGGTCCAAACATGCGATGCAGGCTCTTGATGGCGATCCCTGATGCAGGCGCCAGAACCCCGAAACCTACAGTCGCATTAATATAATCACGCAGGACAAGGCGTGCCGTGTCGGCTTAGCCAGTGAGAAGCGCCTCCGCCGCTTCTGTGAGCAGCGCGGATCAGAACGCCGCGCCCGCTCCCGCACCATTTCACGAAAATTCCGTGTCAATGCCATGGTTCAATTCTCGCTCTTACTGCGCCAGTAGTCCTGCCACCGCCTCTTTGCCGCTTCAATGTCGCGCCCCTGCCCCTGCTTCGTACCCACTGCCAAGGCCTTTCACGTGCCCACTGATAGGCGTGCTAGGGTAAGCCTCAGCTTGAGGCTTCCTTCAGCACCTCCTCAAGCCCTGCGCAGAAATGCTCCAGATCGGATTCGCTCAGAGTCGGGTGCACAGGCAGCATGAGGCTGGTCTCGTCCAGCTCCCGTGCAACCGGCAGACGCTCGGCGGGACGGCTGCCCATTCCATTGAACGCCTTTTCCCGGTACACCTCCGGGCAGGAGCCCTGCATGGCGGGGACGCCGCGCGCCTGGAGCGCGGCAACGATAGCGTCGCGGCTCCAGCCGGAGCGCAGCCGCTCCGGCTGTACGAAGCAATAATACTTATAATAGGCATGAGCCACGTGGGGTGGCGGTTCGGTCAGGCGGATGGCGGGAAATGCCTGGCAGACATCATTCAGCCGGGCGGCATGGGCGCGGCGACGGTTCACCCAACCCTCAAGCTTAGTAAGCTGAATACGGCCGATGGCGGACTGCATCTCGGTCAGGCGCCAGTTCGTGCCAAAGGACTCGTGCAGCCAGCGAAAGCCGGGGGGATGGTCTTGGTTGTAAACGGCATCCCAGGACTTGCCGTGGTCCTTGTACGACCAGGCTGACTTCCAGAGGGCCGCATCATTGGTGGTAAGCATCCCGCCCTCACCGCCGGTGGCCATGATCTTGTCGGTGCAGAAGGACCACCCTGCCGCATGACCGAAGCTGCCCACCGAGCGGCCCTCGTACCGCGCCCCGTGGGCCTGAGCGCAGTCCTCGATGACCTTCAGCCCCCGCGCTTCCGCCAGCGCCATAATTCGGGCCATTTCGCACGGCCAGCCGGCAAGGTGCACGCACATGATCGCCCGGGTACGCCGCGTCAGGGCGCGCTCGATGGTCTCGGCGGTGATGTTTTGGCTGTCGGGATCCACGTCGGCGAAGACCGGCGCCGCGCCCGCATTGACGATGCAGCTTGCCGACGCAATGAACGTCCGCGGCGTCACCACGACTTCGTCGCCCGACCCGATGCCCAGCACATGCAGCGCCAGGTCGAGCGCCACGGTCCCATTGGCCAGCGCTACCGCGTGCCCACAATCCACGGCGGCCGCAAACTCACGTTCGAAATTGCGGCCCTCCTCGCCGTTCCAGTAGTTCACTCGCCCGCAGGCCAGCACCTGCTGGACGGCTTCAATCTCATCGCTATCGTAATAGGGCCAAGGAGTCATTGCTGCGTCTTGGGTTAAATGATCAAGTGATATGCACGCAAATGCATTGATCCAGAGCTTTACGTCAGGCGCCTTGTTATCCGGGAGGGCGACTGCCTACAATCCAGCACTGCATATACCTGCACTGTCTCGCCTGACACTCGGTAATAAGCTGCGAAGGGAAAGCGTTTGGAGAGCAACCGGTGAAAACCGAAATGCTCCGCGTGGACTCCACCGTAGAGCTGTAGGGAGTCAATATCTGAAAACAGCGAGTCGAGGAAGTAAGCCCCCAGTCTTTCCTCCTGAGCCTCATAGAACGAAAAGCCGTCGAGGAGATCGTGCTCAGCCTCGCTGAGGATTTCGACCCTCATCGAGTTTTGTCAAAGATTCGCCGTTTTACCTCTGCCCAGTCTTCAAACGTTGCGGTGCCCTCTTCAATCCTCCTTTGCCGTGCCTTTAAGACATCATCATGCCACGCCGGGGCTGGAATATTCTCCGGATTCCGGCTCAGATCTCCCCAGATCTCCTCAAGAGCCCGCAGCTTGTCGGCCGTGCTCATTCGGTCTAGGGGAATGTTGGTGCTCACAGGCTTTTCCTCGTACAAAGCAATTTTCCTCAAGAAAGCTTTGGCCTACCCGTCACACCGGCGCAGCCGTTCGCCGCAACCACGACGTGCTCACAACCATGACAGCGGCGCCTCAACCAGAAACGTCACACCGCCTGGCCATCCAGTCGTTTGACATGCACCAGCCGGGCAGCGAAGGCCAATGCGGCGAAGATATCCTCGCGTTCCAATTCCTCGTAGTCGGAAAGGATTTCATCGACCGTCATCCCTGCGGCCAGACACTCGAGGATGTTCTCAACCTGATAACGTAGCCCGCGTATACAGGTCTTGCCGTGACATATGGCAGGGTCGACGGTTATACGAGTTTCCATGACCAAGTTCCTCCACCCTTACAATACCGAACAGTCTAGACGAAGGTTATATTCTCGGGCGACTTCTCACTTCTATAAGCGTCCACTGACCAGCGATCGGCCCCTTGTACCGCCCCTTCCTTGGGCTTGGGCACAGCACAGTCCCTGATGACCTTGAGTTCCCGA
>NZ_JBXWZQ010000035.1:0-5910 GCF_059432795.1 Nitrococcus sp.
TGCAGAACGGCGTGGCACACTTCGGGGGTCTCCTGGCTTGGTAACCGGAGACTCCCCCAAGGGGGTCTTGTTAATCAAGATCCCTGAGGGGGATCCTGCTCAAACCATTACCAATTCTGATCGCCACAGGCCAAACCGCCATCAAAAACGTTGACCGTGCTCAGTATCCCGTCACAAGTACCGCTGGCTTCTCATGCTCCTTCGGGATGCCCCAAAGGACATGCACCGGATTTCCTGCGCGATCCTTTTGTAAGATTAGGGTACAAGGACCTTTCGGGTAGTTAGGGTATTCTTCCACAATCTGCGCCTTTTCAACGCCGGAAAGAACCTCTCGCGCGGAAAGCCCGTCTTCGGCCAACTCATCATATCCATGTTCCGATATCCGCACCTCCCCAGCAGAAATCAGCTCATTAACTTTTCGTAAGAACTCGCTCAAAAGCCAATTCTCCATCTGAGGCACGTCAGCGGATTGCACAACGAGCGGCTCATAGGCGCGAGTTACGAGCAGCGTCCACTTGAGCGTTGTGTTATGAGCTCTTTGCCCTATTCGGGAACCGTTCTGGATGCTCGATGATTTCTTCAGTGAGATCCACATCGATATCGGGCCAGTAGAAGTGTCCTGGCGATGGTTCCTCAACGTGCAGGTTCGCCTTGATAGGCTGATCCGTGAACCACGGGAACTCCGCGTACGGCATGAACAGCTCCCGGTCGTGCGCCAGCAGCCAGACGCCATGGCTGGATAGGTTCGTCACCTCAACTGCCGAAGTGGTGTTGCCCCGCGCGGACAAGCTCATCGTAGTGATCGATCGATACTTTCGGCGATGAGCTACATGGTGGGCTGCGGAGGTACGGTGCCGTCACCGAAACCGATGGTCAGGCTTTGCAGCAGGAATATCACCCCAAGCTGCACTACCCAGCTTATTAAGCACACGCCCACTGCGCGGCCGGTGCTGGTGTAGTCCAGTGCCTGACGGGCGGCTATGACGATGGCGATCAGCATCCAGATATTACCGGCGATCACGAAGATGAAGCCAATGCCCGGGATGATACCGCCGATGCGGATCACGCCCGGTGAGCTGGCGAAGCCTATCGTGCGCAGCAGCTCGCCTAGATTGGTGCGGGTCTGCGGTTCGGGCATCAGCTTGGCGCCGATCAGGTAGATCAGCACGGCCCACGTCAACCAGCCGAGTAGGGCCGCTATGCTGGCCGCGATCAGCCCCGGCACACCGGCGACGGCCATCACCGCGATACCCGCGGCGAAGCTGGCGATGAGCACTACGCCGGCAGCTTGCACGGTGGCCGACTCATCGGCCTCCACCTCTTCGTAAATGCTCGCGTCGAGCTTGGCGGCACGGATCATTCGCTGCGCGAAACTGGTGGCCATTGCCCTTCCTCCTTGGCAAATCGCCCTGATAGCGAATCGATAGTGAGCGCATTGTTGTCAACTTACCCCGCCGAGACAAGCTCGGCATCGGCTGACCGCGACGCTCGTGCGCTGCGCAGCCTGCAAGAGCACTAAGGGTCACCCATTAGAAGGCCCCGTTCAAGACGCATAGGTTTCCGGTTGGTGCGTACGGCAAGACCAAAAATGGGCTCGGGCAGACGCTCCTCGATGCTCTCCCAGGACAGCACCCTCACCGCATTGCCGCTGAGCTGCTCACCGGTGTTGCGCGCCAGCAAGTTCTGGGTGCTCAGCAGCAGCGCCGTGCGCTGGCTAACCAGATGCGTTCGGCGTCTCAGTAGATCCCGCACCGAGCGCTGCGCTCGCGGGTAGATTAGCCCTGCGGCAGAATGCCAAGCTGGCGCATCTCTGCGAGCCAGCGCGCATCGGGGAAGTCATCGCTGTACTTGAGCCCGTCATAACGCTTCGCCTTCGCCGGATTGCACAGACTCACATCGATGCCGGCGTCCTTGAGCCCATCGACCAACCAGTTCCAGTTGTAGGTCGACTCCACCACCCAAGAGTAGAGCTCAGCCCGGAACGGCTCCAACCCCTCCAGGATGCACCGCAGCTCGTTGGGAGACCGTTTTTGAAAGAGCCATTCGCCTTGGCCGCCGATAACAGCCAAAACGCAAGTGCAGATCAATGCCGCCGTAGACTGCCATGATAAGGCCTCCTCTGCTTGGTAACTCTTTAGTTCGCAGCCAAAAAGTTACCGCCCGCCGAGGGGCCCTCTAGACGATTTTCAGTTCTCGCAGTGTTGCGCCTACTCCCGCTGGCAAACACGGAGTTTAGCGCGTGGCGCAGCCATCCGAACTCCCGCACGACTCAGCCGGCGTGGGAGGAGAGAGCTAACGCTACAATGCGAGAACTGACCCCAAATGGGGTATTATCGCCTCTAGCGCCACCTTCGCCTTGAACTCGCTGCTAAACCGCTTACGTGCGACCTCTGTCTCCTCGTTGTCAGCGTGGCATTCTATTTACGCCAGTGGCCCAAATTACGGGGACCACCATACACGTCGCGGTTGGGACGGCGGTTCCCACCGCCCCTACCGCGACCTGTTCGCTCGATCTGATCGCAAAGCGGCGCAGCGCCTTACCGTACGCGCCAGGTGTTTTCAGTACTGACCGGCCGCGGCCTGTCGCAGCCTGATTGATTCCACCTCGCACATGAAGTCGACGAAAATCGCGTCTTCGGGTGCGAGCGAGCCGGAGTGCCATTCAAGGACTCCGCTCTCTGGATCACCGGACAGTATCCAGTGTCCGGGGCAGTCGCGTACGGCCCAGCTAGCATAGCTGAACGTAAGTTCCACCACGACCGGCTCACCCTGCCGGTAGAGGAAGTCGATGCCGATGGTCTGTGCGTTGGCGTGTCGCGCGACACGGTATGCAAGCCGGACCGACCGTTCGTCGATCACCTCGGGATCGAACTCGATACGTCCGCTGCCGCTGGCGCGGAAATCACCCGGCCGGTTCAGGCGACGAAACGCGAACGCCCGGTCGCCGATTATGGTCACGCGTGTGTCGAAGTCATTGTCCGGCAGAAAAGCCTGCGCGAAGAAGTATCCGTGCTCCAGCTCTGTCTCCGCGGTGGGGCTGTTCGGATACCGGCCCCGCAGGATGTTCGCCGCCACACGTCCGCGACGCAGCATGCGGCGCAGGCCGCTTACGGGCCCCCACCCGAGAGACCGGGCACCCGGCCCGAACAGCTGTTCGACGAAGAACAGCGCCTCGTCGGCGTCGTGGACCAATCGGACATTTCGAGCCTGGTATCCGCTCGACAGCTTGAGCACGAACGGATACGTCGCATCCTTACAGAAGGCCTTGGCCTGCAGACTATCCCAAAACACGTGGGTCTCCGGCGTCGGAATACCGGCAGCCTCCAGGTAGTAGTGCTGCGCCAGCTTATCCTCGAAGTGCCATCTTGTGTTTAGGGACGGGAAAACCGGCATCCCGAGACCCGCTTCCAAGGCGTACAGCAACCGCTGCGCGTACTGGCGCGGATTCGCGGAGGGCGATGGCCGCCACATGAACGCATCGCATTTCGCGATGTCTCGCACCGCGTTTTTCGAAAACACGTCAGCCCGTACGGTCGCGATCCCCGCTTCATCGGCAAGCGCCAACCAGCGCTCAGAAAACGATTGACGCTCGCCGTTTCGATGGAGGACTTGATCCGGCTGTATCGCGATACTCAGGCCCATATCGTTCCTCCTTTATCTGTCGCTGACTATGCCGTCAGCGCCTTTTTCTTGCGCCCACGGAACCGGCCGCGCGCCGGCTTTTTCGTATCGACGCTCCCCCAAGTTCCGCAGCTAAACGCGCAAGTGTTTGATTCGCTCTAGGAGGCACTGTCGAAAATGACACTACACGCCGCTCTTAGGGTTTCGGTATCTCCAGCGCGGCGAACAAATCCAGCTGCTCTTGGGCCGTTTTTGCTGACTCCGCTGTAGCCGTGCTCTCCGATTGTCGCGCGGTGGCGCTGGATTCGGCGAAGCAGTTCCAATGCCGTCTTCGGGCTCACGGTGCTGCCGTGTGCCTTGAGCCGCATGCGCATGATCCGGTAGAGCACCAGGGCCAGGAAGCAGATCAGCGCGTGAGCTCGGATGCGGTCGGGCAGACGGTGGTAGACCGGTGCGATCTCCAGGTCGCTCTTTAGTACCCGAAAGCCTCGCTCGATGTCGGCGAGCGCCTTGTAGCGCGGCACGACCTCGGCGGCGGAGAAGTCCACTACGTTGATCAGCACCACCAGCTTGCCGTCGAAGACCTCGGCGCGGGCGATGGCGTCCTCGTCCACGCTGTAGCTGAGGCGATCGGCCTGGTAGTCCGCCTGGATGAAGCGGGTGAGTTCGGCCTCGGCCACTGCCGGCTGGAAACGACTGTAGGCGCCACGATCACTGGGCCGTCGTCCGCGCGTGCTCTGTCCCGCGTCTTGAACATCGAGCTTGCGCACCAGCGCCTCGGCGAAAGCCTCAAGCTCTGCGATCCGCTCTCGCTCTCGGCGCCGGCTCGATTGCTCCGCCGCGCGCAGCGGATCGTGAGCAACGACGAGGCGCTGCTCGGCGAACCGCCCCTCGGCCAAGCCTTGCGCGAAGTCCATACCCTCCAGCGTGCCACCGAGCTCGGCGTACCGCCGGGCCGGCATCGCGAGGATGAACTGGAGCTTGCGTGCACTGGCCTCGGACGCTCGACCAGCCTCGCACGCACCGGAGACACCGGTTTAACTGCTCACTTTGCGCCTGATGTGTTCGATGACCGCGCCGTGCTCCTGCTGCGGGCTGAACATTACGATATCGGTGTCTTCCTCCGCCCTCACGCTGTGCCCTGGCGGCCAGTAGAACAGGTCTCCAGTCCTCGATGTTTCTTCGCTACCATCCGCATAGAGGGATGTGATTGCTCCGTTTACAACATATCCCCAATGCGGACTCTGACAGCTATCGTTCTCGAGCCCGTGCAACAACTCCGTGATATCGGTTCCGGCGCTAAAGGAGAAATACTCGGCTCCCATCCTTCCGTATCCGGCTACATTGCCAAAATCGCTCTGCTGTCTGGCTGTTGCGCCGGGCACGTCGACTCGAGCTGGAATATCTTCTTTTGCGATACGCATGATGCTTTCTTCCATTTCGCAGGCGAAACAAGGGGCCGAGCACCAGTTTAGTCTGTCAACTTGCCTCGGACAAAGTCGGCAGCTTTGCCTAATTGCGCTTCCGCGGCCGCCCAGGCTTCCACCGCGTCATTCGCCGCCCCAGCGCGGGCGCAACGAGCGCCGGGAACCGTGAACCTCCCAGGCGAAGTTGCTATCTGTTACGGCGCGAATCTCGTCGCCCGTCGCGAATCGAGTTGGTAGCGGAAAAGCTCGCGGTGAACGGCTTGTTGGCCTCGGCGTTGCTACCCGAAACCGTGGCGAGCCGGGGAGGGATCAACGCTTCGCAACAGCGGCCGGGCCGTACGCCAGGTCGTTCTGCATGTGCTAGTTAGGCGATTCTTCGTTATTAATTCGGATAGCCATCGGATCGACCATTCGGATAATAACGCTCCCAATTCTGGCCGTCGAATCATGTGATATTCATTTCGTCAACGGTGCCGGGATCGAGACAGCTTGCGTGGATGCTCACTCCATCGGGGTGGGATCGGGGAATGTAAAACGACTTGATTCCACAGTGTTTACAGAAGAGATGCTTCGCAACTCCACTCTCGAATGTGCTCCGGAGGAAGGATAATGGGTTCCACCGATGGATGCTATATGTAAATACCAGAATTAATATAACCGGCAGGACGATCAATGCGACATGGTGTGGCATAGATAGCCGCGCCGTAAAAATGATGGATCATCGTTAAAACGAGAAGGCTGACTGAGGATAAACATACCTATCCGCTTAGCACCTAATGTATATTAGACGGCATTTCTGCTGCGAGCTGGGAGCAAAGGATGGGTGCAGAGGACCCGGATCAGCTTTGGCGCGAGTTTCCGA
>NZ_JBXWZQ010000036.1:0-3121 GCF_059432795.1 Nitrococcus sp.
CGGTTTACACCAACGTGACGGGTGCGCCGGTGCGGGAGCCTGCGGCGATCAAATCGGCTTTGGTTGACCAGGTGGTGTCGACGGTTCGCTTTGAGGATTGTTTGCGCAATATGGCTGCCGAAAACGAGGGGGCGCAGTTTTTCGAATGCGGGCCCGGTAAGGTTTTGGCTGGCTTTGCCAAGCGAATTGACCGGGAAATCGTGGTGGTGCCGATGTCCGAGTTTGAGGAAATCCCCGCCTGAGCCGGTCCTATGCGTATTTACTTCATGGGCATTTGCGGCACGGCCATGGGCAATGCCGCGCTCCTTGTAAAAGCGCAGGGCCATGAGGTATTGGGCTGCGACGCGGGGGTCTATCCGCCCATGTCTGAGGTTTTGTCGGATGCCGGGATCGAATTGCTGGAGGGCTTCGACGCGGCGCGTTTAGCCGCGCTCGAGGTCGATCAGGTGGTCGTGGGTAACGCCATGAGCCGGGGCAACCCGGAGGTGGAGTGGTTGCTCGATCAGTCTGAGGTCCCCTTCATTTCGCTGCCCGCGCTTTTTCACGATACCGTGCTGGTCGGGCGGTGCCCGGTCGTGCTCGCCGGGACGCATGGGAAAACGACAACCGCCACGCTGACGGCTTACCTGCTCGATGCAGCCGGAGCGGAGCCGGGCTGGCTCATCGGCGGCGTGCCCTGCGATTTGCCGGGCGGTGCGCACCTCGGTAGCGGTCAGCCCTTCGTCATCGAGGGCGACGAATACGACTCCGCCTTTTTCGACAAGCGCAGTAAATTCATCCACTACCGGCCGCAGATAGCGGTTTTGAACAACCTCGAATTCGACCATGCCGACATTTTCCGTGACTTGGAGGACGTGCAGCGCACCTTCCGCCATTTTTTGCGCATTTTGCCGGGTTCCGGCTACGCGCTGGTCAACGGAGACGACTTAAATCTACGAGCGCTCGTGCCCGTGCCCTGGACGCAGGTTCTCCGGGTCGGAGTGGATCCGGGGAATGACTTGGTACTCCGCGATTTTCAAGATGCGCCCGAAGGAGCTTCCTTCGAGCTTGTCTGGAAGGGCCAGCTGTGGGCCCGGGTCCAATGGCAGATGCACGGGCTGTTCAACGCGCGTAACGCGGCCATGGCGGCCCTTGCGGCGGCTCTGGCGGGTGGCTACGAAGACCCCGGGGAATTTGACCTTTCCGCCTTAGCGAACTTTCGCGGTGTGCGGCGGCGGCAGGATGTGCTTTTCGAAAGCGGGGCCTGTGTCGTCGTGGAAGACTTTGCGCATCACCCGACAGCAGTCGGGGTGGCTACCGAAGCGCTGCGAGCGGCTTACCCGAATCGCCGGATGACGGTTTGCTTTGAGCCGCGGAGCAATACGGCGGCCAGCTCCCGTTTTCAGGAAGCTTTCCAGACGGCGCTCAGTCAGGCCGATGCGGTCTGTTTCGGCGCGGTGCACCGGGCTGAACGGATGGCCCCGGAAGACCGGCTGGATACGGTCGCCATGGCGACGGCGCTCACGGCGTCTGGTTGTGTGGCGGCGGCTTTCACTGAAAATGCGGAATTGCTCGCACACTTACTGGAGCAAGTGCAGTCACCGCACGAGCAGATCGTGGTGTTTTTTACGAACGGTTCCTTCGATGGCGTTCCCCACTCGTTGGCCGCGAGTCTGCGCGAGCCGCTTTAAGCTCAAACCGATTCGGGTTTTTGGAGCAGCTTCTCGATATAAGGGTTCGGGTATCTGCGGGTAATCGTCACGGCGTAGAAAGTCTCGTGGATATCGGGGATTTGGTAGAGTTCCTTCAAGCGTCCGGTTTTAAGCTCGTCCTTCACCACGACGGGGGGGAGCAGGGCGATCGCGTCGGTGTCGCGGGCGATGAGGCGGAGCATGGCCATATCGTCCGCTTCGGCGGCAATGAGCGGGGCGATGCCGGCCCGCTCCATAATCAGGTCGAAGCGGGCGCGGATGTTACTCTCAACACTCGGCAGCACCATGGGGGCGTCGCGCAGGTCCTCGGGAAAACGAAACGCGCGGCGTTTCTTGAAAGACTTCTGGCCAATCAGGCTGACCGCTTGATCGTCGACCAACTGGCTGTGCAACTGGCGCTCGGTATCGCGGGGCACGGGGCTGTTGGAAAGCACGAGGTCGAGGGTATGGGCGCGGAGCTGGGCAAACAATTCACGGGCGCTGGCGGAGTGGATGATGACCTCCAGCTCGGTGTCGTCGAGCGCATCCCGGAGGAAGCTGAGTTGGAAATTCTTGGAAAGGGTGGAGACGGCACCGACCCGGAGAATATTACGATAGCGCCCGCCCCGGTTTTGCAGGGTGGCGAGCATTTCCTCGCCGGTTTTGAAAATCGTGTCGGCATAGTTGAGCACCATGCGGCCTTCCTCGGTGAGAATGAGCGATTTGTGCTGCCGGTCGAAGAGGGGGCATTCCAGGCTCTGCTCAAGCTTCTTCAGCTGTATGCTGAGAGCGGACTGCGCGACGTTGAGCCGCTCGGCCGCGCGGGTCAGGTTACCCTCCTTGACGATGGCATGGAAATAACGGAGGTGGTGATAGTTCAACTGATTCATTATATATAAAACAGAACGTTTTCATCGAATACTTGTATTGGACATATTTAAGTCAATCGCATACTCTTGTCGGGATGAACTGGATTGTATGTGCCCTGACCCTCTGGATCGCACCGACCTTTTTGCTGTGGTCCCTGTTCCCCGCCTCGCGACTCAATCAATCGCCGAGGGTGGCGGGTCGTCTGGCGGAGGGTTTGGCGTGGCTCGCCTTCGTTTGCACTTTGCTGGCCACGGCCCTCTGGGCGGCGACGGGCCCGGAAGCTGTCGTCGCGACGGCGACCGAAGCGGGGTGGTTCGGACTGCGCCTGGATGCGCTTTCGGCCACCGTCCTTCTGCTGGTTTGTTTCCTGGGGGCGGTGATTGTGCGTTACTCGAAGAACTATCTGGCCGGCGAATCGGGGCAGGGGGGATTTATCAAATGGCTCTGTGTCACTCTGGGGTCGGTCATGGCATTGATCGTGGCACCGGGGCTGGTGCAATTTGGTTTGGCCTGGGTGGCCACGAGCCTCGGGCTCTACAAACTCCTGATTTATTTCCCCGACCGGTTGGGCACGATGCTCT
>NZ_JBXWZQ010000037.1:0-20102 GCF_059432795.1 Nitrococcus sp.
TATCCGTTCGCCCCGGAGCGGGGCCCGAACGCGCTGACCCTGGTCTACACCGGCGAGTACGCCCACCAGAGCGACTATGCCGACGGCGCGGGGGTCATCGACGCCGACTACATCTTCGGCCAGCTCGGCTTCGAGTGGTTCGGGGTCCACCTCTCCGGGGCCTACGAGCTGCTCGGCGGCGATGGGCAGTACGCCCTGCAGACGCCGTTCGCCACCTTGCACGGGCACAACGGCTGGGCCGACCAGTTCCTGACCACCCCGGCGCAGGGTCTGCAGGATGTCTGGATTCAGGCGGGCTGGAACACGCCGGTGGAATGGGGACCGGCTCTGGGCAATATCAAGATCCTCTCGCGTTATCACGACTTCAACTCGGATCAGGGCAGCATCCACTATGGTCGGGAGTTCGATATCCAGGCCACCAAGGCGGTGAACGAGCACCTCTCGTTGCTCCTGAAATACGCCAACTACTGGGCGGACGGGGATAATACGCCCTCGACTCAGCTCGCCACGAATATAATATCCCAGGACACCCAGAAGTGGTGGTTGCAAGCCCAGCTCAAGTTCTGAGTTCGCCTTAAGGGAAGGCCAGGACGGCGGGCGGGCCGGTCACGGTGCCGCCGGAAGGCCGCACGGAAGCGGCAATGGCCTTGACTCACATTGTGAAATGCCATGGAGGAAATGGAAATCCCCATGGCATTTTAAATTCCCGCCGACGACGCGAGCTTGGGTCTTCTGCTCGCAAATTGCCCGCAAAGTGGCGCTAATTCGCGCGCTCCGAGCGGCTAAGCGCTGGCCGGAAGCATCTTCCGGCCGCCAGGGAGCGAACATCCCGGAGCCGGCGGAGCCTGTCGCGCGATTCCGTAAAGGATTGACCCAGCCAATCGCTTAATAGAAGCTACGAGGGTGTCGTTTCAGTAAAAAACTGAGGCTGGTGCCTTGCTGCGTTACGATCGGGCCAGGTTGGCGGATGCTAATGGTAGCGTGATTCGCGGGTTAGCGACCTTCCGGCGCGGAACAGCGTCTATGGGTCGGTGGCGCGCATGGACGCGGGGACATCAGAAAAACCAAATGACGCAATGGCCCCGGCTGTGCGGTGCAGGCGCTGCGAGCCATCGTGGACGACCGCCCGCTGTCGGGACGCACCTCACGGTTCACCCGGCGGAGTGCGCTGTTTCCATTCACACGCATGGCCCGCGTGCCCCTTACCTGAGTATTCTCTCTTTCCTTCCGGGCCGGTTGCTGAAGAGGGGAATGCTGTGCGCGTTTTTGCTGTTGGCGCGCGGGAGGTCAATTTATGTAGAGGGGCTGAACATCAAGGAGCTGGATGAAAGTATTCGCCGTTTTCAGGATACGATTTTCGGTGCTCGGCAGAAGCTGGGCCGTCAAAGGCTGTTTGAATCCGGCTGCTCTCAAGACGCTGCCCACGGTCCGGGAGTGGCTTCAGCTCGCTGGCTCTCTGCGCGAGCGTCTCGAAAAACAAGGTGGGCGCGCCAACGATACGGAAACGTTGGAACGGGCGATTCAGCAGAACGCCCTCGATCAAATGGAGCATTTGAAAACGCATCGCAGCGTGGCCGACGCACTGGCCGCCGAGAGGCTGCAGCTGCGCGCTTGGTTTTGCCGGATCCCCACCGGCGAGGTGTTGCCATGCTCAAGCCTATAGGCGGAGCGCTTTCTACGCTGCAGGCTGACTCAGCCTTGCCTCGTACTTTTTGGAAGCTCAAGGAAAAGAACACTCGCTAAGAGCCGATAAGACACCAAGAATCCATTCGATCGAGGAGGTCGCCTTTTATGGATACGTCAAGCTCGCAGAGCAGAAGTAGCCACGCTGCTCCCGGTTTGCTCGACGCCGTGCGCACCGATTTCCCGGCATCCTTCGTGGTGTTTCTGGTGGCGCTGCCGTTGTGCATGGGCATCGCCATCGCCTCCGGGGCGCCGGTCGCCTCCGGTCTGATTACCGGGATCGTAGGCGGAATAGTGGTAGGCATGCTTTCCGGCCAGCCGTTGCAGGTCAGCGGGCCGGCCGCCGGATTGACGGTGGTGATCTTCGGCATCATTCAGGACCACGGGCTGGCGGTAATGGGCGCGGCCGTGCTGATGGGTGGGGCCATCCAGTTCGTCGCCGGCATCTGTGGCCTCGGGCAATGGTTTCGCGCCGTCTCGCCAGCGGTCATTCGCGGCATGCTCTCCGGGATTGGCGTACTGATCTTCGCCAGCCAGATCCACGTGATGGTGGACTCGAAGCCGTTGGACAGCGGCGTGCAGAATCTGGCCGCGATCCCGGCTGCGCTGCAGAGCGGGTTGCCGCTGCCGGAATGGGAGGGGGAGGCAGAGCGTGCGTTTCGCACGAGCCGGCTCAAGCAGCTCAATCAATTGAACAACAACCAAGTAACGATCGCTAAAACCGTCAACCGTGCCCTGAGCAAGGATTCTTTGCCGGAAAATGCCCTTGTAGAGGTCACGCAGCGACAGGCCGCCGTCACCGAAGGGCTCGGCCAATTTCTCGGCGAGCTTCGCGAAGCTGAGAGCTTGAGCGCCGTTTTGGGGAGCTCGCAGCAGGCGACGGAGTTGCGCGCCTCGACCGAGGCGGCGTTCCTGGCGAGTCAGCGCGCTCTCAGCGCGCTTGAGCAAAACAACGTCGAACGCATTCCCGAAACCCAGAACGTTACGCTTGCCGCCTTGAAAGATCCGCTGGGACAGCTCAAGAGCCCGGAATGGGCGACCAAATTGGGGCTCCTCACCATTGCCATCATCGTGCTCTGGCAAACCGTCACACCCAGGAAGCTGCGGTTGGTTCCCGGGCCATTGGTCGCCACACTGGCCGTGACCGCCATTGCCGCGATCGTGACACTGCCCGTGCTGCATGTGGACGTGCCGGACAACCTGTGGGACGGGGTCAATCTCTTCTCGATAGGGGCGCTGACCGAGAACGTTTCGCCTTCGGTGTTGCTTCAGTCCGGCATCGTGGTCGCCGTAATTGCCAGCGCGGAGACGCTGTTGTGCGCCACCGCCGTCGATCAGATGCAGCAATGGGCGCGAACGCGCTACAACAAGGAGCTGTGGTCCCAGGGCATTGGGAACATGGTCTGCGGGTTGCTCGGGGCGTTGCCGATGACCGGCGTTATCGTGCGCAGCTCGGTCAACGTCCATGCCGGGGGGAGGACACGGCTCTCGGCGATACTGCACGGCGTTTGGCTGCTGATCTTCGTGGCCGCGCTGGGTTTCGTGTTGCGGATGATTCCCACCGCCTGCCTCGCCGGTATTCTTGTTTACACCGGCTATAAGCTCATTAATCCCCGCAACAACCTCATCGAGCTGGCGCGCTATGGCCGTGGGGAAGTGGCCATCTATCTGGCGACGTTGACCGTCATCGTCGTCTACGATCTGCTGACCGGTGTGTTGGTGGGCGTGGCGCTCTCGGGACTGAAGCTGCTCTACACGTTCTCGCATCTGCGCACGGACCTGCAAATCGACGAGGAGCAGCGTCGAGCCACGCTGTACCTGGAGGGTACCGCGACGTTTCTGCGCCTTCCGCGCCTGGCTGCGGCGCTGGAGCGTGTCCCGAGCGACGCCGAGCTGCACGCCGACTTCCAACACCTTCGCTATATCGATCACGCCTGCCTCGAGCTGCTCATGAACTGGGCGAAGCAGCACGAATCGATCGGCGGGAAACTGATCCTGGACTGGGAGTCCCTGCACGCTCGGTTCAGTCCGGAAAATGGGCTCGGCCCGCAACGACGCTTGCAGGCCCCGGGCTCCAGGGCAGCCTAAGGGTTCGCTGATGCTAACCCCGGGAGACGCGTTGCCGTCTCCCGGGTTGCTGTAGTGATTCGGCAAAACCTGCTGCATTTCCGATGGCACTCTAAAACATTCATGTAATATATATTTATTGCTCGATCCCGTCAATTCGTGGTAATCGGCGTTAGGATCAACATTACGTGGTAGGAATCGGAGGAGGAGCAGACTCGCCGTGACGCGGATGATGGAAGTGGCCAAATCGTTCGTGCTGATCGTGGATGCCCAGGAGAGGCTGATGCCGGCCGTGCACGCAAGTGATCAGGTGATAGCGAACATTGCCCGGTTACTCGGCGTTGCCAGCGCGCTCGGCGTGCCGGTTCGGGCCTCGGAGCAATATCCCAAGGGGTTGGGGCGGACGCTCGCGGCGTTGCGTGAGCTGATTCCCGAGGAGGCCATCAGCGAGAAAACGCACTTCTCCTGTGCCCAGGCACCGAGTTGCCGGGACATGCTCGCGCGTTTGGAGGACCGCCCGCAGGCGATCATTGCCGGAGTCGAGGCGCACGTCTGTGTTCTGCAGAGCGCGATCGGGCTGCAGCAGGCCGGGCGGGACGTTTTTGTCGTTGCCGATGCCGTCGGCTCGCGTGATCCGCGCGAGGCGCAGTGGGCGCTGGAGCGTCTGCGAGCGGGCGGGGCAAGCGTGGTCAGCTTCGAGATGGTGGCGTTCGAATGGCTGCAGCAAGCCGGTACGGCTGAATTCAAGCAGATCAGCCGGCAGTATTTGCGTTAGCGTTGTCGATGCGGGTATTACTCGTGCTGGCCCACGGCAGTCGCCGAAGAGGCTCCAACGACGAGATCCGTGAGTTGAGCAGGCAGCTTGGCGAGTTGCTCGGCGAGTCCTACGCGCGCGTCTCACCCGCATTCCTGGAGTTGGCCGAGCCGTCGATTCCCGCTGCTATCGATGAGGCGGTACGAAGCGGGGCCGAGGAGGTGGTGCTCTTCCCGTACTTCTTGTCGGCCGGGCGCCACGTTTGCGAAGACATCCCTCGCCTTGTCACCGAGGCAGGCCTGCGCCATCCGCACACACGCTTGCGCTTGCACTCGTATGTCGGGAAACTGCCCGGCCTGCTGACGCTGCTTGCGGATCAATTGCGCTAAGGCAGCGGCGCCAGCCCATGGCCGTTTACTCCGAGAGCCGTATTCTCCTCAGCGTGGTTGGTTGGTGGGATTGCCGATTAACATGGCCCGATAACCTTCTCGGTAGGTCGGATAGCGCAGGGTGTACCCGCTCGCCTTGAGGCGCGCGTTGCAACAGCGTTTGTTGGCGGCGCGCGAGGCGCCGCTTTTCGCCGGCGCACGACGTGGCGGTTTGGAGCACCCCATCTGCTCGGCGAGCCAGTCCATGAGCTCGCACTGAGTGCAGGGCGCGTCGTCGACGGCGAGATAGATGCTTTCAGGCGAGGAAAGCTGGCCAAGGTGATGCAGGACACCGACACAGTCGTCCTCATGAATGCGATTGGTGTAATGCGGCGGCTCGGCGTTACAGGGCTCGCCCGCCCGCACCTTGCGGATCATGGCGGTGCGGGCGCCTCCGTAAATCCCCCCGAAGCGCACCACCAACCCGGGGAAGCGTCCTTGTAGCAAGAGCCCTTCCGCCTCGAGCAAGCGCTGACCGGAGAAGGCGGTCGGGGCGGTGGGCGACGTCTCGTCGACCCACTCGCCGGCTTGCTGGGCGTAGACGGCTGTCGATGAGACGAAGATCACCTGCCTGGGGGCCTGCCTCTGTGCCGCGAGAACCTCCAAGAGGTTGCGTAAGCCATCGACATAGCTGATCCGGTAGGCCTCATCGGTATAGGCGTTCGGCGTCGCCAGGTAATAGACGCGAGTGAGCCCGGCCGGGATGGCACCCAGCGATTCCGGCACGCAAAGGTCGGCCGTCAGCGTGCGCAATGGCGAGGGCAACGAACCGCGGCTACGGCGCAGACCCCAGACCTCTTCGCCCGCGCTTGCCAAAACCTCGCCGAGGCGGCACCCGAGCTTGCCACAGCCGGCGATCAGAACGCGTTCATGAGAAATGCGGGTCATAGCTCTCACCTCAGCATTGCGCGGGGTCGCAGTCGATGTTGCCGCGCAAACGGGAGGCTATACAATACCTCAGCTTTGGCAAAGGCCGACTTTAGACGATGACGGCAAGACGCGTCGCGCGTATGCGCGCGGCCCTGGAACGGCGCCAACCCGACCTGAGAGTCCTGTTGGACCAGGTCAACAAGGCCCACAATCTCTCCGCCATTCTCCGGACCTGCGACGCGGTTGGCGTCGCCCAGGCGCATGCCGTATGGCCGCACGGCCTGCCGGCGGTGCATCGGCATAGCTCCGCGGGTGTCGGCAAATGGGTGCGTCTCGTCGCTCATCCGGATATCGGCAGCGCTATCGAGGCGCTGCATGAAGAAGGGCTTCTCGTCTATGCCGCGCATCCGGTGGAGCGTGCCATCGATTATCGGCGGGCGGATTACACGCGGCCCTGTGCCGTGCTGATGGGTGCGGAGCTGTGGGGAGTGAGCGAAGAGGCACTCGGGCGGGTGGACTCGCTTTTGTCGATCCCGATGCTCGGTCTCGGTGCCTCGGTCAACGTTTCCGTGGCAACGGCCGTCATTTTGTACGAAGCGCAGCGCCAACGCCTCGCCAAGGGCATGTACGATCGACCGCGGCTGGATCCGGAGACATCACGGCGAATGCTCTTCGAGTGGCTTCAGCCCCGGGTCGCACGCCATTGCCGCGAGCAGGGTTTGCCCTATCCCGAGCTTGACGAAGCCGGGCATCTGACTCGACAGCCCG
Source organism: Nitrococcus sp. (assembly GCF_059432795.1). Lineage (NCBI taxonomy): Bacteria > Pseudomonadati > Pseudomonadota > Gammaproteobacteria > Chromatiales > Ectothiorhodospiraceae > Nitrococcus > Nitrococcus sp. The sequence continues at coordinate 6,571 of NZ_JBXWZQ010000037.1, forward strand.
CTCGCCGCCGGTAGTGGTTACAAGCGGTGGCGTAGGCCAAACGGTGGCGCTGCGGCCGGGATGTTCGGCCGGCGTCCAGTGGTTGCGGACGTGCGCTCCGGCGCCTCCCGCCTATTGCGCGAACCAACGCGTTGCCAGGGCTTTGAAGACCAAGCCTGGGTAACGAGCGCTGCCTAAGCTGCCGTTGTAGCGCGCGAGCGCCCGCGTCAGGTTGCCGTGCTCCCGATCGAGGTAGTAGCGCAATATGGCGCATCCCAGCCGCAGATTGGTCTGCACGTGGAAGAGGTTGTCCTCGGTGTGCCCGATTTCCTCCAGCCAGAACGGCATTATCTGCATCAGTCCGCGCGCGCCAGCCGAAGAGATTGCGAATCGATTGAAACGGCTTTCTATATCGATCAAGGCGAGCACCCACTCCGGTTTGAGGTCGGCGCGCCGGGCCTCGGAGTGCACCAATCGCAGCAGGCGCACCCGTTGCTCGGGATCGGGTATGCGAGTGCGCAGGCGGTTTGACATATCGACGAGCCAAACCTCGGCGTCGAATCGGCTCGCAAAGCTATCGGAGCTTTCGCTGGCACGCTTCAGTGCGGCGCGCAGCCGAGGATCGGGGGGCTCGGCGCGAGCGGCGGAGAGGCCGCTGGCCAAGAGGCTGAATATTAACAAGATGCTTGCCAGGTAGCGTACCGGAGACACGCCGCTCCCCCCGCGTCAGGCGCTCGACTGGAGATCGCGCAGGAACTCGACCACACCCTCGCGCGGCAGATGGCGGCTCGTTGCCTCGGTGCGGCCACGGTATTCGATGGTGTCAGCGGCCAGGCCGCGGTCACTGATCACGAGCCGATGCGGGACACCGATCAGCTCCATGTCGGCGAACTTGACCCCCGGGCGCGCCTCGCGGTCGTCCCACAGCGGCTCCAGCCCGGCGGCGCCGAGCGCGTCATGCAGGCGTTCGGCTTCATTGCGCACTTGCTCGGAGCGGTGAGCATTGATGGAGACGAGAGCGACTTGAAAGGGAGCCAGCGGCGCCGGCCAGATAATTCCCCGTTCGTCGTGATTCTGCTCGATGGCCGCCGCCACCACACGCGAGACACCGATGCCATAGCAGCCCATGATCATGGGCACGGCGTTGCCGTTCACATCCAGCACCGTCGCATTCATGGACTCGCTGTATTTGGTGCCGAGCTGAAATACATGGCCCACTTCGATGCCGCGCCGGATCTGCAGGGCTCCCTCACAGCTCGGGCAGGTTTCCCCGGCGCGGACCGTGCGCAAATCGGCCCGTTGCGGAAGTGCAACATCCCGATCCCAGTTGAGATTGATCCAGTGCCAGTCCTGGCGATTGCTGCCGCTGGAGAAGTTGCACATCTGCGCCGCGCGCTCGTCGACGCGCACCGTCAGCCCCGCCGGCAGGCCTATGGGGCCGATGAAGCCCCGCGGCACGCCGGTTGCCGCCTGGGCCTCCTCCGGCTCGGCCAGGCGCACGTCGGCGGCGTTGAGCGCCGCTCTCGCCTTGGTGAGATTGAGCTCGTCATCTCCGGCGATGAAAAGCACGGCCGCCTTGCCGTCGGCGATGACGACGATGCTCTTGACGATATGATCCAGCGCCAGTTCGAGCAGCTGCGCCTGCTCCTGCACCGTGCGGATGCCCGGCGTAGGCTGCTCCTGCGCCGCCCGCGCCGGCTCCGCGGCAAGGCTGTCGGGGCGCGAGCGCGCGAGCTCGGTATTGGCGGCATAGTCGCAGCGCCCGCAGACGGCGATGGCGTCCTCGCCCGAGTCGGCGAGCACGTGGAATTCCTCCGAGACGCTGCCGCCAATGGCTCCAGTGTCGGCGCGCACGGCACGGAAATCCAGATTCAAGCGCTGGAAGATCCGGCTGTAGGCCTTGTGCATGGCCTGATAGGTGCTATCGAGGGAGTCCTGATCGAGGTGGAATGAATAGGCGTCCTTCATCAGAAACTCTCGGGCGCGCATGACGCCAAAGCGAGGACGGATCTCGTCGCGAAACTTCGTTTGAATCTGATAGTAGGTGATCGGCAGCTGGCGATAGCTATGAATCTCGCGACGAACCAAGTCCGTGATGACCTCCTCGTGCGTGGGGCCGAAGCAGAACTCGCGGGTATGGCGGTCCCGGATGCGCAGCAGCTCCGGTCCATACTGCTCCCAGCGACCCGACTCCTGCCAGAGCTCGGCAGGCTGCACGGCGGGCATGAGTAGCTCCAGTGACCCGCAGCGATCCATCTCCTCTCGCACCACGCGCTCGACGTTGCGCAATACACGCAGCCCAAGCGGCAGCCACGTATACAAACCGGCGCCGAGCCGGGCAATGAGCCCGGCACGGAGCATCAATTGGTGGCGGACGATTTCGGCGTCGGCAGGAATCTCCTTCGACGTGAACAGCGGAAAATGGGTTACTCGCATAGCTACTGCCTGTTTCCACGCGCCATGGCCGGGACTGAACACTAAAGGGTATCCCATGACGTATCGGGAATCGACGATTACACCCCGCGGGTCTAATCGGCCGCGCAGTACTGCTCGAGGTAAGCTCTGGTGGCGTCGATCTTTGCCTGCCGCTCGGCGTGCGTATAGCGTACGATCTTGCCGGAAGAATCACGGAAACGGCGGTTGCTGCCGCCTATTTGCAGGTTTTTCAGATTCTGGCGAGCGTTTCGGCATTGCTCGGCCAGCGGCTCGGCGTCCTGCGCAGTCGACGGTGATCGCCGATCGCCTGTATCGGGCGTGCTGGGTGTTTTCTCGGTGTCAGAACGCGACGAGACTTCCGGCGGCGCGGTAGCCGGGTGCCTTGCTCGCGGGGGCTCCGGCGGCGTTTGAGACTCGATTGTTTGCGCCGCTCGACCGCTCGGCGGTACTTCACCGTAATGAATATGCCCCTCGGGATCGCTCCACTTGTATATTTTGCCCGCCATCAGGGGCGGCGCCGCTAGCGCCGCCAGTAATGCCATGATCCATGCGATCCGCTGCATGCGCGCCTCTCCCAGGATTACGTGGTCTGCGCAGGGGAGTATGCGGCAGGAAAACAGTCTGACGCAGTCCGGCGCCGACGAACGGCGGTATTCTCCCGACCTGTTCAACGCTTGATGCGCTCACCAGCGCTCAATATACTGCAACGTTCACAAATCAATGTTTTCTTGCGGACCATTCCGAGCATCCCCGCGTCGGCCCGGGGCGGCGAGCTTGCTCGCGTTTGAGCACCGAACGCGTAATCTGGGTAGGGGACCATGCGGCACATCATCTCCATTCTCGTGGAGAACGAGTTCGGCGCGCTGTCGCGGATCGCCGGCCTGTTCACTGCCCGCGGCTACAATATCGAGTGCCTTACCGTTGCACCGACGGACGATCCGACCCTTTCACGTATGACGCTGGTGACCTTCGGTGACGATCGAATCATCGAGCAGATCATCAAGCAGCTGAACAAGCTGCTGGACGTGGTCAAGGTGCTGGACATCACCGAGGCGGCGCATATCGAGCGGGAGATCATGCTGGTAAAGGTGCAGGCCGTTACCCCCGAGGCCCGTGAAGAGTACACGCGGCTGACGGATATCTTTCGCGGCCGGGTACTCGATGTCACGGGCAAGACCTACACAATCGAGCTCACCGGCACCAGCAGCAAGCTGGACGCTTTCCTCGAGGTGATCGAGAGGCGGACGCCGCTGGAGGTCGTGCGCTCCGGCGTGATCGGAATTGCGCGGGGCGACAAGCAAATGCGGCTTTGAAGGGGCCCGTGCACGGCCGCCGCGCAGCAAACAACGCCGAGGGAAAAAGATGAAGGTTTATTACGATAAGGACGCTGAGCTCTCGCTCATCCGGGGCAGCCGCGTGGCCATTATCGGCTACGGCTCCCAGGGACATGCTCATGCGAACAACTTGAAGGAATCGGGCGTTTCTGTCGTGGTTGGCTTGCGCTCCGGTTCGGCTTCCGTGGACAAGGCCCGTGAGGCGGGCCTCGAAGTCGCCGCGGTCGAGGACGCGGTCCGAGAGGCGGATCTGGTCATGGTTCTCACTCCGGACGAGCACCAGGCGCGCATGTATCGCGAGCAGATCGAGCCCAATTTGAAGCAGGGCGGCAGCCTCGCCTTTGCCCATGGCTTCAATATCCACTTCGGTCAAATCGAGCCGCGCGCCGACCTCGACGTTACCATGATTGCCCCCAAAGGGCCGGGCCATCTGGTACGTTCCACCTATGTCGACGGGGCGGGCGTCCCGAGCCTGATCGCCATCCACCAGGATGTTTCCGGCCGAGCGAGAGAGATGGCGCTGTCCTATGCGGTCGCCATCGGCGCGGGTCGTGCCGGGATTATCGAGACGAGCTTCCGGGAGGAGACCGAAACCGATCTGTTCGGTGAGCAGGCGGTGCTCTGCGGCGGTATGACCGCCCTGATTCAGGCGGGATTCGAGACGCTGGTGGAGGCGGGCTACTCACCGGAGATGGCCTATTTCGAGTGCTTGCACGAGACGAAGCTCATTGTCGACCTCATCTACGAGGGCGGCATCGCCAACATGCGCTATTCCATCTCCAATACCGCCGAGTATGGCGATTTGACCCGTGGCCCGCGGGTAATCAACGAAGCATCCCGTCGCGCCATGAAGGAGCTTTTGAGCGAAATCCAGCGCGGCGATTTCGCCAAGGAGTTCGTTCTCGAGAACCAGGCGAATGCGCCCAGCCTGAAGGCCATGCGGCGTCAATCGGCGCAGCACCCCATCGAGGTCGTCGGTGAGAAGCTGCGCGGGATGATGCCATGGATCGGCGCCAAACGGCTCGTTGACCGCAACAAGACCTAAGCGCGCCGGTGCAACGTCCATTCCGTGCCTGAACAACAGCAATTGCGCCACTCGTGTCACGGGGCGCTGCAATGGCCCGCATCGCCGCAGCGCCATGCGCTCGGCGAAAATCAAGCTCGGTCGGCCCCGCTTCCATGGATCGAAGCACGATCACCGCCTCGCGAGCGCGAGGCGGTGATCGGTCATCCCCCATGCGCATTCGGCCCGACGCGCACGACGCTCGCTAACCGCTTGGCCGACGTGCGTGGCTCAAGCGGGCCAACGCGTATGCGTCACCAGGGTCAGTTCTGCGGCGGTGGAAAAATTCCGAGCGTGGCGCAGCGCAACCAATTCCCAGCTCGATGGCGCCTCCATGAGTGATTTCAACACCCGCCGCAACGGTAGGCTCATTCGGCAGCGCCGGGGCATCTACCTATTGCCCAACCTTCTCACCACGACGGCTTTGTTCTTCGGTTTTTACGCGATGGTTGCGGCAATAAACGATACCTACCAGAGTGCCGCCATTGCTGTGCTGATCGCCATGGTGATGGATGGGCTCGATGGTCGCGTGGCCCGGTTGACCAATACCCAAAGCGCCTTCGGCGTGCAATACGACAGCATCGCGGACATGGTTTCCTTCGGTGTGGCGCCCGCTCTCGTGATGTATCAGTGGGCTCTGGCGGATCTCGCCTCCATGGGCGCTCTCTGGGGCAAGCTCGGATGGCTGGGAGCGTTCATCTATGCCGCCTGTGCGGGCCTGCGCCTGGCGCGCTTCAATACCCAATTCGGGGTGGCTGACAAGCGCTACTTCCAGGGCCTTCCCAGCCCGTCAGCCGCCGCCGTGATCGCCGGCATGGTGTGGACGGGCAGCCGAATGGAAATGAGCGGGGTCGGGGTCGGCATTCCCGCCCTGCTGTTGACCGTCATCACCGGGATTCTCATGGTGAGCAACGTGCGGTATTACAGCTTCAAAGAGATCGATTTCCGCTATCGAGTCCCATTTATCGCAATGGTGTTGCTGGTGTTGCTGCTCGCCGTTACCTCGGTGCATCCGCCCATGGTGCTGTTTTTGGTAGCGCTCGTGTACATGGGTTCCGGGCCGGCGCTCACGGTGGCCCAGCGGCGCCGCCGGCGCCATCGCACCGCCACCGAGCGATCGCCGCCGGAGCGGTAACGGGTTGTCCGGCCGCAAACGGCCATTATATAGTAAAGACTTTTACAGCCCACCGAGAGGGTGGTGGCGAATGAGCCATGCCGAGCTGTTCCTCACGCATTGCTCCCGTGCCTTCGCGCTGGCACGTCCCCAGGGGCTGCAACCGACTTTCCGCAACGATTCGCAGCGATCGCGACTGCGGCTGTCGTAAGGCAGCCTCAGAACCTCCCCCGATAACAAGCAGCTATCGGAAACCGCGCCGGGTCGGCTCCCATGTACGCGGCGGCGCAGTGTGCAGGGGCCTCTATCGGACAACCGAGTGGAGCCGAAAGGATGAATCAGACCGAACGTCTCATCATTTTTGATACGACCCTTCGCGATGGCGAGCAGAGCCCTGGGGCGTCCATGACCAAGGAGGAGAAACTGCGCATCGCCAAAGCGTTGGAGCGGATGCGGGTCGATGTCATTGAAGCGGGTTTCCCGGCCGCGAGCATCGGCGACTACGAGGCCGTGCGGGCGGTGGCGGCAGGGGTTCGCGAAAGTCGGATCTGCGCCCTTGCGCGCGCGCGAGAGGCGGACATCGACCGCGCCGCCGCTGCAATCGAGCCGGCGGCAATGGGGCGTATCCACACGTTCCTCGCGACCTCGCCGATCCACATGCGGATGAAGCTCAAGATGGAGCCGGAAACGGTTCTGGAGCAGGCCGTTTGGGCGGTTCGCCACGCGCGTCGCTACTGTGATGACATCGAATTTTCCCCTGAGGATGCCGGCCGCTCGGAGCCGGATTTTCTCTGCCGGGTATTGGAGGCGGTCATCGAAGCCGGAGCGACAACGGTCAATATACCCGACACCGTCGGCTATAGCGTGCCCAACCAATTCGGAGCGCTGATCGCGGACTTGCGGGGCCGTGTGGCCAACTCGGACCGCGCCGTCTGGTCGGTGCACTGTCACAATGACCTCGGCTTGGCGGTGGCGAACTCGCTCGCCGCGGTCATCGATGGCGCCCGCCAGGTCGAGTGCACCATAAACGGCTTGGGCGAACGTGCCGGCAACGCGGCTCTGGAAGAGCTCGTGATGGCGGTGCGCACACGCCAGGATTACTTCCCGTGCGATACGGGGATCCAGACTCGCGAGATTGTTCCGACGTCGAAGTTGGTGGCGAACATTACCGGGTTCGCGGTTCAACCCAATAAGGCCATCGTCGGCGTCAATGCGTTCGCCCACGAGTCGGGTATTCATCAGGATGGCGTACTCAAGATGCGCGAGACTTACGAGATCATGTGCGCCGAGGATGTGGGGTGGGGGGCCAACCGCATGGTGCTCGGTAAACACAGCGGTCGTAACGCCTTCCGCATCCGATGCCAGGCGGTCGGGATCAGTTTTGCCAGCGAGGCGCAGCTTAACGAGGCTTTCGCGCGATTCAAGGACCTCGCCGACAAAAAGCACGAGATATTCGACGAGGATCTGCAGGCGCTCGTGAGCGAGGCAACGGCAGCCTTGGTCAACGAGCGTATCCGGCTGGTTTCGTTCCGCTGCTGCTCGGAGACGGGGGAACGTCCGCTGGCGCAGATCACTCTAATGGTTGGTGAGGAGGAGCACAACGCCAGTGCGACCGGCGACGGGCCGGTGGACGCGGTGTTCAAGGCAATCGATAGCGTTGTCCAGAGCCACACGGAGTTGTTGCTGTATTCGGTCAACAACATCACCAGCGGTACCGATGCTCAAGGGGAAGTGACGGTGCGCCTTGACAAGGCCGGGCGGATCGTCAATGGCCAGGGTTCGGATACCGACATTGTGATCGCCTCCGCGAAAGCCTATGTCAATGCCCTCAACAAGCTGGCGCAATCGGACAGGCGTATGCATCCGCAAATCGCCGCGCCCTGATGAGAGTCCGGGCCCGTCCCAAGCGTGATCCGGGGCGTCGTCGGGCAGGGCCCATCGCAAATGGATTCAGCCGCCGAGTTGCCGGCGATTACTGTGGTCCGGTCACGCGCTGGGAGGAAAGCAGCTAGAGTTATTGATGATGGCCGTAGCCTGAGACAGGCCCGCGCCGGGTAGTGAAGTTTGCTGCGACATGAACATGAAAACGCACGAGGGCTCACTCCAGCTTCAGTATCTTCAGCGCATGGGCATCGACGTGTGGATTCGGCGACGTCACAAGGATAACGTCACCATGCCCGCAGAGGGTGGTGGGGCCGTTCACGCGGCGGGCGATCCGCCAACCCAGCCCGGCATCCGCAATGAAGATGCCGCTGACGCCGATCCAGGACAGCCGGTGGCCGATGCGTCCGAAGTCGCGAGCTTGGGCTGGGAGGCTCTGCGCGAACGCGTGCAGCAATGTCGGCGTTGCCCCCTGTATCAGACCCGAACCCAGGGCGTCTTCGGCATCGGTAATCCGCAGGCGCAACTGATGCTGATTGGTGAGGCGCCCGGTGCGGAGGAGGATCGCCGAGGCGAGCCTTTCGTCGGGCGCGCCGGGAAGCTGCTCGATGAGATGCTCCGCGCAATTGGTTCGTCACGCGAGGCGGTTTATATCACCAATGTGCTGAAATCGCGGCCGCCCAACAACCGGGATCCGCGGCCGGATGAGGTCGCAGCCTGTGAGCCGTACTTAAGGCGGCAATTGGAGCTGGTTTCGCCCCGCGTCATCCTCGCCTTGGGGCGGATAGCGACGCAGTATCTGCTAAAGAGCACGCAATCCCTGAGTCGCCTGCGTGGCCAGTGGCATCAATACGGACCGTGCGCCACGCCATTGCGGGTCACTTATCACCCGGCCTATTTGCTGCGCAGTCCTGCGGATAAATACAAGGCTTGGCAAGACCTCAAACACGTCTGTCAGCGCTTGCGTGATGAGAGCCCATTGTGATCACAGGAGTTGCGCCATGAGCGCTGAGCCCTCCGAGTTTCTCTCCGTCATACGGCCGATGCGTGAGGCCGACCTCAGCGAGATCGTTTCCATCGAGGTGGCTGCTTACGCGTTTCCCTGGACGCGAGGGATTTTCAGGGACTGTCTGCGTGTGGGCTACGATTGTTGCGTGCACCTTTTCGTCAATCGGATCGTAGGTTACGTGGTACTTCGCTGTGGCGCGGGGGAAGCTCATATACTCAACATCGCGGTCGGACCGAAATGGCAAAACCGCGGTTTCGGCAGGAGCCTGCTGCAGCGTACGTTGCGCCAATCCACCCGCTTCGGTGCCCACGCAATCTTTCTGGAGGTGCGGCCTTCCAACGCCGCGGCCCTGCACCTCTATCGCAGCGTCGGTTTTCGGGTCGTGGGGCGGCGGCGGAATTACTATCCGTGCCGCCATGGGCGGGAAGACGCGCTCGTGCTGCGAGCCGACCTTGAAAGTCCTGCGCCGGGTAGCACCGGACCATGACGCATGACAAGCCCTCCTCGGGCATGCACGCCCAAGGCGCGTCGGATGATCTTGAAGACTCCGCCTCGTTCATGCGCCCGACGCGGGTGTTTTCATTGTGGTCATCGCGGCCCGTCTGGGGTTGGGCGTTGTACGACTGGGCCAACTCCGCGTTCGCCACCGTGGTGCTCGCCGGGTTCTTCCCGCTGCTGTTTCAGGACTATTGGAGCCACTCGGTCAGCGGCGCCGAGTCCAACCTTCGCTTAGGCTGGATCAACGGGGCGGCCGGGTTGGGCATCGCCTTGCTGGCGCCGGTGCTGGGGGCCGTGGCGGACCGCGCCGGAGCCAGAAAGCGCTTTCTGATTGTCTTCATGGTAGCGGGGACGGCTGCGACGGCCGGGCTGGGCTTGGTACCAGGTGGCGCCTGGCTCGCTGCGGCTATCCTCTTTGTTTGTGGAATGATCGGCTTCGCGGGAGCCAACGTATTCTACGATGCGCTACTTCTCGCGGTGGCGCCCCCGGAGCGTTGGCATATTGTCTCGGCGCTGGGGTTCGCGATGGGCTATCTAGGAGGCGGATTGCTCTACCTCGGTTGCGTGCTGGCCGCATTGCACCCGCAAGCACTCGGCTTTGCCGATGCCACCGGCGCCGCCTTGGCGGCTTTCGTTGCCACGGCGCTCTGGTGGGCGGTCTTCTCGATACCGCTGATCCTGCTGGTTCGAGAGCCCACCCCAGCACGCCGCGTGCGCCGGCGTTTGTGGGCCCAGGGGTTCGCCCAACTCCTCGACACCGTCCGTCATTTGCGCACGTTTCGAGTGGTGGTGATATTCCTGCTTGCCTACTGGCTCTATATCGATGCGCTCGGCACGGTGATCCGCATGGCGGTGGCCTACGGCCGGTCACTTGGGTTCGCGCAGAACGAGCTCATCGTGGCACTGCTCATCACCCAATTCGTCGGCTTTCCTGCAGCGCTCCTGTTTGGCTGGCTCGGCGAGCGAATCGGCCCGCGGCGCGGCATCTACCTTGGTTTGGTCGTCTACATCGGGATATGCCTCTGGGGTGCTTTCATTCGCCAGCCCTGGGAGTTCTTCTCAATTGCCGTGCTCGTGGGGTTGGTCCAAGGCGGTGTTCAGGCGCTGAGCCGCTCTTTTTACGCGCGGCTCATTCCGGCCGATGGCGCAGGAGAGTTCTTCGGTTTCTATAATCTCATGGGAAAATTTGCCGTACTCATCGGCCCGCCGCTGTTCGGTCTGTTCGGTGTCTGGTTCGGCAATCCACGTTACTCCATGCTGGCGCTGATCCTGCTCTTCATTGCCGGCGGAGTGTTGCTCGCGTGTGTGCGTGAATCCGAGGCTCCGGCCCGTGCGTTGCGCTAACACCATATCGCCGGGTCCACTCGCTGGCTGGCATTACATGCCAGCCGAGCGGCGTGCTGCAAAATAGCTGGATGCCCGGGAGACGTTATACTAGTATTTTATGTATATGATAAATAGGAGGTTGCCATGAACGCAGATACCCAAAGGCAGGCCGCTGCCTCTGATCAAAACAAGGTCAGCACGTGGCAGGTGATCAAGAGTGCCGCTGCGGCCGGTTTTGGCGTGCAGTCGGAAGCGGCCCGGCAACGTGACTTTTCCCATGGCCGTCCGCTCCCCTTTATCATCGCGGGTGTGGTCGGTACGATTCTTTTTATTCTAACGATCGTTACGATCGTTCGCGTGGTCCTTCATATGGCCGGTGCATGAGTCCTGGGCAGATGGCGCTCGTCTTCGTCTCGGACGACGAGCGGAGCGCCCGCTGCCGAGCGGCGCAACACGCATCGCCGAGCACCGAACGCATCGACTCCTGCCCTGGCAGCGAGGCGACGTGATCCGACCCGCCGGCAGCGCCTGAGCCCTGCCACCATCACTGCATCAACGCGGTAGCTCGCGGCCGCGCACCTTGAGATAGGTGCCTCATGCGTCGTGCCGCCACCAGCCGGAGCCTGGATCCCGTGACGCTCGAATTGCCGGGCGGGGGACGACGAGCCGGGACGGCCGCGGCTTGGCTACGAGCTCATCGAGGGAGCATGTGGCGCGGGCGTATGAGATGAGGAGGACAGCCATTTTCCTGGCCCCTTGTTTTTCTGGTTCGACTCGGGCCTACCTGCGACGGGCGTGAGCGCTGCGTGCGCTGATCGATGCTTGATGGGCGCACGCGGGCACGCGGCATCAAGTGCATTATGGGCAAGAGGGCAAAAGGGCACCGCAGCGAAATTCAAGCGACGGCGCGACCGAAACGAAATCGCGAGCGACCGGCCGTCGCAACGCGGCAGCGTAGCGCCTATTGCTCGGTCCGTCGGCTCCTTTGAAAAGATGGAGGACCGCCCTCGACGGTGATTGCCATTTCAGTCGTCCGGTTCCCAGCCGGACTCTTTGCGACGTTCGACTCGATTAGGCGGGATCAGCAAAAGCAGCCGCTTCGCATTGCGCCGCTCGAACTCGTTCCAGTCGACGATGAGCTTGCCGCCCCGCGAGGCGTGCGAGGTCGCATGATTTTTCACCCACTCGAGACAGGCGCGGTCGACGTGCATGAGCCCACCGACGTGCAGATGAATTTCCGCGTCGTTGGGCAACCGTTCGATCGTTGCTGCGAGGTCCGGCAAACGCACGAAGGTCGCCGAGCCGTGCAGGTCCACGTCGTAGCGTTTTTCGCCTGTTGCCGTGACGTCGATGTCGAGGTGACTGAGCGTGCGCACGAGCTTGACGAACGAGAGGATCACGCCCGTGATGATGCCGGTGAGCAGGTCGGTGATTACGATAACGCTCAGCGTCACGACGCAGATCCCGAACTCCACTCGATCCAGACGCCACAGGCGGCGCAGGGCGGGGATGTCGAGCAGCCGGTAGCCGGTGTAGACCAGGATGGCGGCCAGGGCCGCGCGCGGTATGAGCTCGAGGACCTGCGGTAGCATGGCGACGAGGCCGAGCAGCCAAACGCCGTGCAGAATCGGCGAGAGGCGTGTCCGCGCCCCGGCTTCGATATTGACGGTGCTGCGCACGATAACCCCGGTCATCGGCAGCGCGCCGAGCAACCCAGCCAGGCTGTTGCCTATCCCCTGCGCGAAGAGTTCTCGGTTGTAGTTGGTGCGCACCCGGTTCTGCATCCGATCGACAGCCGCGGAGCACAGCAGCGTCTCCGCGCTTGCTACTAAGGCAATGATGGCAGCGTCCCCTAGAACAACGGGGTCGGCCAGGCGCGCGAAGTCATTGGGTCCCGGTACGTTCAGGCTGTCCATCAGCGCTTTCGGCACCTCGACGTAGCGAATCTCCAGTCCCACGACCGCGGCCAGTATGCTCGCCGCAAGCACTCCGACCAGCGGGCCCGGGATTATCCGCAACGCTTCCGGGCGGAGCTTGTTCCACACGACCAGCGACACCAGGGCGGTCAAGCCGGCTAGTGCCGCCAGATGATGCTTGGTGGCCTCCATCGGGAGGATTCCTTTCAAGACAGCGTCGGGAATGGTGAGCAGGTTCGTTAAGGCGCTGCCCTGCGGGTCGGTGTCCACCATCACGTGGAACTGGCTGGCAAAGATCAGCACGCCGATACCCGATAGCATGCCCTGGATGACCGCAGGCGAAATGGCGCGGAACCAAGGAGCGAGGCGGATCAGGGCGGCCGCCACCTGGATGACCCCGGCGGCGACCACGACGACACCGAGCATCTCGAGACCGTGTCGCTGAACCACATCCCAGACCAGGACTGTCAGACCGGCGGCGGGCCCGCCTACCTGCAGCGGTTGCCCGGCCAGCGTTCCGACTACGATTCCCCCGACGATTCCGGTAACCAAACCCAGCGCGGGAGGGACCCCGGAAGCAATTGCAATGCCCATGCATAGCGGGAGCGCCACGCAGAAGACGACGATCGACGCCATGAGGTCGTGGACGAAGGTGCCGCCTTTTTGACCCTGCTCGTTCATGAGACTCCTTCAATTACGAGATGAAGTTTAAACGCTGCGAGGGATTCTTCACGATGATTAGACCGATTGCATTGAACCGATGTTGCCGGGGCAAGTGCGGCGATTGGGTGTCACCGTCAGTGACAATCCGTCGTTCATTGATGCGGTGACGTGGGTGGCGTGCACCGGAGATGCCGATAGGCTTGATTGCGATCATTGGAAGACGCGGTGTAGCTCCTCTTATACTGCGCAAAGCCCATCGCCGTATGTCCTGCCAGTTCGATCGCTGTCTCGTCGAACGCTTCTCTTGCCGGAT
>NZ_JBXWZQ010000038.1:0-2780 GCF_059432795.1 Nitrococcus sp.
GATGTATGCCAGCTCGTGGTTGGCCTCATCGCAACCAAGCGCCCGTATCGATGCCTGCCAGCACCATCCCCATAAGTCCCCTTTCGAATTCATCGTCACTCACGCTGGCCGTAGCCCAGTTGGTACAAACATGCTGTTTTCCGACTGAAACAGCAATAAATCAATTGCTTCGCAGGAAAGACCCCGCCCAATATTACACGCGCGGCGCGGTACGCAAGCTATTGGGCTACATTCTCGCAGTGCTGAGGCATCGCCACCGCCAGTTCACTTCATTGATCGCCACCGGGTGGAGTCGGCGCGAGATGCCCTGACCGTTACCGAAGCGCCGTGGTAAGCGCGCCGGCTGGTCATTGCCCAGGCGCCGAGGAGCAACGCCCGCGACATATCGAGGCGCTCTGCGAGCGCCTTGCCAAAAACGGCTCAATGCGCAGGATGCCCGCTTAGGCGCTGCTCGAGCAGCGCCTAAGCGGCACCGTTCAAACCGATCTGCGCGCAAGCGCTTCACAGCGTTTGATATCGATGACCAAGCACTTTCTACCGCCGAGCGCCTGAACGGCAAACTGCTTTTGGTGACCAATCTTAGCGAGCTCCGCGCCGCCGAAAGCGGTGGTAGAGCGCTACCGCAGCCTTACTCAAATAGAACGCGACTTTCAAGCGCTCAAAAAGCGAGATTGTGCCGGTCTCCCACCGCCTGCCGGATCACATCCGCGCCCATGCCCTGGTGCAACCCGCGCTGTAGCACTACTAAGGCCAGAAAGTAGATGGAACTTCGTCCTTCAGATGTGGAGGTTCCGCATGTTGTGGAGCTTCGGCAAAATCTTTGGAATAGTCTATGGGTTCTGCATGCTTGAAGCCGACGCGCGTAAACACGATGTAGAATCCGGCGATGTTCATCAGCGCCCAGACGACGAAGCCTCCAGTGTAGCCGCCCAGAGACGTGCTGATCGCCATGACGGCTGTCATGGTGGCCCCGCAGGCCGCGCCGGCGGCCTTGGCCAGTCCGCTGACCGTGCCGACCTGCCGGAAGTAGACCGGAATCAGTTTGATCACCCCGGCCGCGGCAGCGCCAGAGATCAGCGCATGCGCATAAATGGCGAACAGCTCGGCCTTCAGTGAAATCTGCATGGCGACAAGCAGGGTCAGAACGGCCATAACGCCGTACATAGGCATCAGGACTTTCAGGGTATCGAAACGGTCGGCCAGCCAGCCGCCCAGCGGCCGGGTGATGGCGACGCAGACAACCATCAGCGGGGTGAACACCATGGACGCGTGGCTGGCATCCACATGCCACTGGGTGGCCAGATAGGTCGGCATAAACGACGCAAAGAAGACAAGGGTCCCGAAGGACACCCAGTAAAGGTAGGCAACCAGCCATACCACCACGCCCGAACGGTAAACGCCGATGATGTCACGCATCGTAAGGCCTTTCTGCGCGCGATACGGCGAATCGGACGCAAAGAGCCAGTAGATCACCGCCATCACCAGGCAAGCCGTGCCGAAGATCGGGAATATCAGGCGCCAGCCGTCCGGACCCGAGTCGCTACCAACCACCAAAGTGACAGTCATCAAGCCGAGGATGAGTCCGAGGTTGCCCAGGCCAAAGATGCCAAGGGCTGTACCCTGCTGCGATCGGGGGTACCAGGACGATACATGAGCGTTGCCGACCACAAAGCTCGCACCTCCGAGCCCGAGCAACAACCCAACAACCAGAAAGCCGAAGTAGCTATCGGCGAAGTATCCGTAAGCCAGAGGAATGACGAGGCTCAAAAGCAAAAGCGTGAAAACTTTCCGGCCGCCATATTTGTCCGTCCAAATGCCGAGCGGGATGCTGATGGCGGCCGCGAACAAGGGCTCCATCGCAGCTAGAATGAGCACTTGAGTAGAGCTGAAATCGTACCACTCAATCAGAAAGGGGGCGAGGGCCGAAAACATTCCCCACACCCCAAAGCCGAGCGAGAACGCCACGAATGCTAGGAACAAAACCCGGTGGTTACCCGGCGCCTCGCCCTTCGGACTAACCGCGACAGATGGACTTCCCACGACTTCCTCCTACAAAAAGATATATTTATTTGCCGAGTAGTTTATTGCCGGCTCATCGCGCTTGCGTTCGGGGTCAGGCTGCGAATCACGTAAAATCGCAAATCATGTCTCCCTATAGGAAGCCCGGCTCAAACGGCTACTCGAATCGCAAATGATGCGGCCACCCACTCATCCGCGGTCAGATTGAACCACCGCGACTACATAGACAGCCCCGGTTTCGTGGTGCGTCGGTACTTATACTAAAGTCCTATAAGGACCACAAGGACCACGTTGGTTAGCGGGAATTACTTACTACACAGCAGCTATCGAGTCAACAACATTACCCTGCCGCCCTGCTCGCGCAAGGGAGTCTCCTAAAAGGGGTTACCGAATGGCGGAGAAAGATAACCTCCGAGCGGTGAATTTTCTTGATTGCCCCCTGCGTTGAAGCGCCGTTGGCGCACGTAGGCAACGCTGCCATCGGGTGGCACCCTATGGCGTGTCTGCCGCACCGGCATCGATGGCGCGCAACCCCGCCTGTGCGCAGTGTTCGTCCAGCTCGCCCCCCGGGGCCCCGCCGACACCGATGCCCCCGAGGATCTCCCCGCTGCGACGGATTGGCAGCCCGCCCGCAAGGATGAGAATGGACGCGTTCATGTCCCGCAGGGCCTGGAGCTCGGGTTTCCCGGCAATCAGACGAGCCAGCCGGGTCGTGGATTCCCGGAGGCTGGCGGCCGTATAAGCCTTATGGCGGCTGCTGT
>NZ_JBXWZQ010000039.1:0-15431 GCF_059432795.1 Nitrococcus sp.
CGAACTCCAACAACGTCTTCGGAAACTCGCGCCAAAGCTGATCCGGGTCCTCTGCACCCATTCTTTGCTCCCAGCTCACAGCAGAAATGCCGTCTAATATACATTAGGTGCTAAGCGGATAGGCATGTGGTTGAGATGTTTTTTCGCTTTTTCTTTGTTTTCGCTTAACTCGTGCATATATGTTTCTCTGAATTCGCTCCATTTGTCTGCATCGTGACCGAACCATTTACGTAGCCCGGCGCTTGGTGCCAAATCCTTCCACCAATCATCCAGCTTGGCTTCAGCTTTTGATATACCGCGCGGCCATATCCGATCGACGAGCACACGGAAGCCTTTTTTGCTCTTGTCATCATATATGCGCGCTAATTGAATATTCATGGTCCCTGTTCCTCTCGACCGTAATTGGAATCAAACGGTCTGGTTTTTTGCCGCCGTGCTTTCATGATCCACGTCATGATCACTGACAAAGCGGCTTCTGACATGGTTCCAGCAACCGCTTCTCGTGGGCGGTTGGGGGATTTCGTCCGCTGCCAAGGAATTATTCGTAAATGTCCGTGTCGGAGAATTGGGGTAGGCCTCCCCCGAATCGGTGCTCACAGGGAGTTGTGCGAGTCAGCCGGGAAGCGAAGGGATGGATCTGCAGGAAGTGCGCTCTGCACACCGGCATGCCAGGGGCGGCAATCAGGTCTTTCGGCGCGAATATCGGATGTGCGCGGCCGTTGGTGAGTACCGTTTCGGGGGGCTTTCCCCGCAAGCCACGGGTGAGAAGCACGGCGCTGAGCCAGGTCCGCGAAGGCATTGCGATGCGCTCACCACAAGCGGCCGTTTCGCCTCGAAAATGGCGCCCGAACGGCTACCCGCTGACCATCACGGGAACTCTCAGCCCGACCCCTATCCGCGTATTTGCTCGCCTGCGCCGTATCCGCTCGAAGTGCCCTCGACAAAGGAGGGTCACCGAGCCCTTGGTATAGTCTGTAACCGTCCGCGGTACAGCCCCCGCCACGTTGGTGCCCCGGGCAGGATTCGAACCTGCGACCTATCGCTTAGGAGGCGATCGCTCTATCCGACTGAGCTACCGGGGCGGGATAGAGAGGTTACACTCAAGTGCACTGCGGCCTGGGGGCGCGCCGAAGCTTCCGGCGTGGCGGCATCGCCGCGAGGGTTTGGTGGAGCCGAGGACCACATATCTAAGGTTACATGCCGTTGCGTGCCGTTGCAAGCGCCCATCCATAACAATAACTTACGTCATCCCCTTGTTGTGTCCCGTTGCGTGCCGGTGCGTGCAATGCTATCTTTTATGTTGGGTATAAAGTGGGAATAAATAATCCCATTGTGGTGGACAACCAGGGAACCGAACCCATGCCGAAGAAAGCTAAAGAGCTATCCGCTGTCGAGGTTCGACGATTGACTGCGCCGGGCTTCTATGCGGTTGGCGGTGTTGCCGGCCTGCACCTTCAAGTAACCGGATCGGGCGCGCGAACTTGGATACTGCGCGCAGTCGTTGGCAGCAAGCGCCGGGATATGGGCCTCGGCGGTTATCCTGACGTGCAGCTTGCCCAAGCACGAGAGAAGGCGCGGGAGCTGCGAGAAGCCATCCGGGATGGCCGAGACCCGGTAGCCGATAGAAAGGCCGCGAGAGACGCGCTTATAGCCGCTCAAGCCAAGGTGCTGACGTTCGAACAGGCTGCACGTCGATGCCATGCCACCAAAGAGGCCGAATTCAGAAGCCGCAAGCATCGCCGCGACTGGATTAATTCGCTTGAGAATCACGCGTTTCCGGTTATCGGCCGATTGCCAGTCGCCAGTATTGAGTTGCCGCATGTGCTCAAGGTGCTGGAACCGATTTGGCATGAGCGAACCGAAACTGCCACGCGGGTGCGCCAGCGCACGGAGGCAGTGCTTACTTGGGCGACTGTGAGCAAATACCGCTCAGGCGAGAACCCGGCGCGTTGGGATGGCAATCTCAAGGAAGTCTTGGCAGCACCGCGCAAGATTACAAAGGTTGAGCATCACAGGGCGCTGCCGTGGCAGCAGATGGGCGAATTCATGGCGGCACTGCGCAAGCGCGAGGGCATATCCGCGCGGGCGCTGGAGTTTCTGATTCTCACGGCTGCACGATCCAGTGAGGTAAGGTTTTGCAAGTGGAACGAGATCGACTTGCAGGCGCGCGTCTGGACGGTGCCGGCCGAGCGGATAAAGGCGGGCAAAACGCATCGCGTGCCGTTATCTGACGATGCCGTGAGGCTGCTCAAGAGCCTTGAGGCCAGTGAAGATTACGTTTTCCCCGCACCACGCGGCGGGGCGCTCTCGGATGCGAGTATTGCTGCGGTATTAAAACGAATGGGCGTAGACGCGGTGCCGCACGGAATGAGATCCGCATTCAAAGATTGGGCGCGCAACCGTAGCGCTTACCCTGACGAAGTGTCAGAACTCGCACTCGCGCACGTTTCCACAGATGCAACGCGGGCTGCTTATGCTCGTGACGAGCTGCTGCCACAGCGCAAGCGGCTAATGCACGATTGGGCGCGGTTCTGCAACGAGGAACATGTTAGCGATGCCGATCTAAATAAAGTGATCTCGATAAGAACCGGAGATTAACCTTAACCCCCGCCATAATTGCCAGCCTATAACTCCATTCCTTTTTCCTCATATCTCCCTCTGTTTCGTTTCTGATTGCTCGTGCAGAACTTGGTGCCTTTGGCGGATGCGTTCATACGACGGTGCTCTACGGGCTATTAAGATTATCCAGAAAATAACGCTCGTTACTGCAAGATACGGCTTAGTGGGCTATTGCTACGCGTGGAACACTGTGGAACATTATTTATAGCAATCTGTTGAGTACGCTCTCTGCTAAACTCGATTACGTTATGTGCCAGCGTAGAACCGCGTAATACTACTAAACTGAGGATGCTCAAGCCAAAATATATGAATGCCGTTCAGTATTTCTTATGGGATCGAGAAGTTGCAAAGCGCTATGGTATATCACGGTTAACCGTGTGGCGCTGGGTACGAGTCGGGGCGTTAAACAAGCCATTAAAACTCGGCGCCAATACGACCCGTTTTAGGCTCGAAGATTTGATTGCTTTCGAGGAAGCGGCGATGCAGGAAGGAGAGGCCGCATGAACCAGAAACAAAAGCGCCAGGGCGGCAACCCTGGCGCGGATGAAACGATAGCGGACACCAGGAATTATAACGGAACAGCACCGCGAGTGCACGCATGGCGGCGCTGGTTTCAACGAGTCCGCCTAGATCGACTGAGCCGTCGGCAGATCATGGTGGCCATTCTGGTGAGGCTCGGCCGTGCTGATACGCCAGAGCAGGCCCTTCGGATTGTGGAGGGCGATCATGGCGAACGGTAACTTTTTTACTGTCGATAGGGATTCATGGAAGAAAACAACGCAGCTAGGCATGAATGCCGCAGCCGCATACTTGGTGATGGCGAGTGGCACAGGTCGCGACAATGTGACTACCGCCTGGAGCGCGGAAGCGGTAAGGCGATATGGCGGCATGTCATGGCGTCGAGCCAAGACAGCCGTTGATTTAATTGTGAAAAAAAGACTTGTACAAAAACGCGGCACGGCGAAAAAACCGCTCTACAAACTGCCGAAACCTAAGAACCCGATATGGCTGCCCAATACGATAATTACCGGCGCTGATGGCGAAAACCCGCCGATTATGAGAATACGCCAGAGTCAGGACGTTGCAGCGCTAGAGGCTTTTATCTTGCTATATGAAAGCCAGGAATTAATTGAAGATTCAGGCGTATCTCGGAACATTCTTTATTGGCCCTACACGCGAGAGCATGTTCTCGACCGAGGCCAGTATTCAGTCTATGGGTTCGACAGATCGGATCTCCGGTATTGCTGCAAACAGGGCCCGCTAAAAGATTACGCAGATCGTCAACAGGGCGAAGTTTGGGACCACCTCACCGTGCTGGAGGATACGGGCGTCCTTGAATGGATTCCGCACCTTGTAGAAGGCGAAGGAGAGGACGCAGAGCTGGTTCACCCGATTGGCGGGGATGAGCACGCCGACAAGATAAGAGACGCTCTGTGGGACTTCTACGAACGGCTACCAGGTGAGTACGGGAATCTTGGCTACCAGCTAATGGTGCCTGTGCTTCGCCATATGAAGGCCGCCACGATGATTGGAGTGGCGAGGCTTCGCTATAGGCCGCAAACCAGTATGACGGCTGCTTGGTATGCCGATTATACCGAGCGATGCGAGCAATACGTGAATCTCTACCGCCGTATTGCAGATGGCGATATGAGGCTCGTTGCATGAGCGGTCGACATCAAGGGGGTATCAAGGGTAAGTCAAGGGTACATCAAGGGGATATCAATGTTCTCTTATATCCAGTAAGAGCTATGCGCCAGCCTAGCGGCTGACGCCACCATATATGCTCTAGAGACGAGAGGGGAAAACGTGACGGCAAGCGATGCATACCTACGGATGTTAAGAGCCGCAGTCGAGGAAATGGAACGGAATCAGGGAACACAATCCCAACATCATGCAGACAAAAAATTACTTAGTCGTCGAGCAAACGTGAAAGCAGAACATCTACCCGGCGGATGCGTTTTATATCGTTATGCGAGGTGGCGGCAAGTATGAATTGTCCCTGCGGCGGAATTACAGACACAAGGATTGCCACGTATCGGGGAACTGACCTTGAGTACGAGCGGTGCAAGTCTTGCGGGCGCCGTGGGCAGTGGTTGCTTATGCGCGACGGCGAATTGCTGGCGAACGGGATAAAGGCGCAGCGGATGTTCAACGAGATTAAGGCGAAACGCGCGGAGGTTGCGTGAGAAAGCGGCAATTGGTCCCAATGGTGCGGCGCGAAATTAGGGGGCGGCACGCGGGGGTGGGTCGTCTGTTTCACACCTGGACCTGTAGATGCCTTAATGAGCGAGGCTGAGAAGGCCGTACAGGCCATAGAGCGGCTGATCGTTCCGCAAGGTAGGCTCGCGGGCCAGCGGCTGCGATTGGCCGACTATCAGCGCCGATTTATCCATGGGTCGCTGGATGATGATGTGACCGTGGGCGTGTGGTCGGTTGGCCGTGGCAATGCCAAGTCGGCCACGTCGGCGGCGTTGGCGTTGACCCATACCCTGGGATTTTGGGGGGTGCAGCCGCAGCGGGAGTGCGTGATCGCGGCGCGGACGAAAGACCAGGCCGCCATTGCCTTCCGGTTCGCCCAATCGTTCCTGGAGAGCCTGCCCGACGACATGGTGACGTTCGAGGACGTGGCGACGCGGACGCACCCGCATTTCAGCATGACCTTCCAGGCGGCGGACGGACCCCACGAGCTGCGGGCCATATCGGCCGATGGGAAATCGGCACTCGGCGGCGGGGCGACGCTGGTTATCTGCGATGAGCGTGCGGCATGGCGGCCGGGGCGTGGCGAGGAAATGGAGGCCGCGTTGCTAACGTCTCTCGGAAAGCGTGACGGCCGCATGCTGATTATCAGCACCAGCGCACCAGACGACACTAATTCGTTCAGTCAGTGGTGCGACAGGCCACCCACGGGCTGCTATGTGCAAGAGCACAGACCCGCGCCCGGCCTGCCGGCGGACGATGAAGAATCGTTGCTAATTGCCAATCCCGGCGCCGTGGAGGGAATCGGGGCGCGGCCCGAATGGCTGCTCAAGCAGGCGCAACAGGCGATGGAGCGCGGCGGTTCCGCGTTGGCCGCATTCCGCAACCTGCACCGTAATGAGCGCGTGGCGGCTCAGGGGCGGGACATGCTTGTCCACCTGGACGACTGGCTGCGCTGCGAGTGCGATCCGCTTCCGACCCGCGAGGGCGAGGTCATCATCGGCCTTGATCTGGGCGGCGCGGCATCCATGACCGCCAGCGCGTTCCTATGGCCGGAGACCGGACGGCTGGAGGTGCGCGGCTGGTTCCCTACTTCGCCCGACCTTCTCGCCCGTGGACACAACGACCACGTGGGCAGCCGCTACAGTGAGATGTACCGGCGCGGCGAGCTGCGGACGATTGGCGACAAGACCGTACCCACGCGGCAGTGGATCGCGGAAACGGTGGAGCACGTGGAGGGCTCGCCCATTAACTGCATCGTGGCCGACCGATTCAAACAGGCTGAGGTTGGCGAGGCCGTGGAGGCCGAGGGCGTGACGGCCCCGGTTATATGGCGCGGGATGGGCTGGCGTGATGGTGGCGAGGATGTGCGGCGTTTTCAGCGAGCAGTGGCTGACGGCAGTATTGCCACGGCTGAATCCCTGCTTATGCGTAGCTCGCTGTCCGACTCAGTGGTGGCAATGGATGAGGCGGGCAACGGCAAGCTGAGCAAGGCCCGCTCAACCGGGCGCGTTGATCCATCGGCGGCGGCGATCTTGGCTATTGCGGAAGGCTCCCGCCAGCAATCTAGGCCGGTCCGAAAAGTCAGGGCTCCTGTGTGGGCCTGAGAAAAAAATATAATCGGCCAAGCAGAAAGGTGCAGAAATCGAAACGCTGGCCGGCATTACGCATTCAGGCATTACGACGCGATGATTGGCAATGCGTGCAATGCGGTGCGCGTGGTCGATTAGAAGTTGATCATATTGAAGCCGTGCGCGATGCGCCCGAATTGAGTTTCGAGATTAATAACCTGCAAACGCTTTGCGCGAAATGCCACGGACAGAAAACGCGAATCGAAATGGGGTTTGACCCAATGCATGAAGAGCGGGCGAAATGGAGAAACGCGCTAATTGCAATTGTCAATACCCCAGGAAAATGATAGATTAAAATTGTGCACGGCACGTCGTGAGACGTTCCTTTCCCATCGATGGAGAAAAAATTGGTTATGTTGGAAAGCACCAGAATTCAGCGCCGGCAGTCTGAAATCCGGCAAAAGCTTGCCGAGATGGTCGGAAAAAACGACCTGACCGACGAAGAAACCCGCGAAATTGAAACCCTCGATTCCGAATATCGGAGCAATGAAACTCGCTATCGTGGCGCGCTGATTGCCGAGGATTCGGAGCGCCGGGAAGTCGGCTCGGAATTGGAGACGCGGGAGGGCTCCGAGTGGGCCAGCTTGATCGACAAATTCGAGATGCGGCAGGCGGCACTCCACCTGGACGAAGGCCGGCAGTTTGATGGTGCTACCGCCGAGGTGGTCCAGGAATTGCGCAGTCAGGGCGGCTATCGCGGCGTGCCGGTGCCGTTTGAGGCCTTGGAAGTTCGCGCCGGAGAGACCGTGGCTAGCGGCGTTGCTGACCCGGTTCAGACGCGCGGCATCATTGACCGACTATTCCCGCAGAGCGTGGCAGGCGCCATGGGTGCGGCGATGATCAACATCGGTGCCGGCGAAGTCGAGTATCCGGTCACGACTTCGAGCGTGTCGGCTGGCTGGGCTTCCAGCGAGACCGGCGACGTGGCAAGCGCGACTGCCTACCAGACGACCGACCGTTCGCTGAAACCGGACCAGGTGTTAGGCGTTCAAATGAAGCTGACGCGCCGGACTCTGAAGTCCACCGGCGGCATTGAGCAGGCCGTTCGCCGTGACATGCGCGGCGCCATCGCTCAGGAGATGGATAAAACCGTTTTCCTTGGAAGCGGATCGAATGGCGAACCGTTGGGAGTGGTCGCTGGCACGAGTACTTATGGCGTCACAGAGACCGCCATTAACGCTGACGCAACCTGGTCTGCTTTTCGGGGGGCCGTGACTCGTTTCCTGACGGCCAACGCGGCCGGCTCGCCGAACGCGGTACGTATCTTGATCCGTCCGGAGACCTGGGACGCCTTGGAAGGCGCCATCTTCGACAGCGGCTCCGGTACGACAGAATGGGACCGTGTAACCCGCAACGTACCCGCCGGCAACATTGTCATGAGCAGCAACGCACTGGCGGCGCCTACCGGCTCCCCGGCTGCGAGTAAGGCCTTGCTGACCACAAGCGTGGGCGGGCAGGCGCCTTTGTTCGTTGCCACGTGGGGGGCAGTGGATCTGATCCGCGATCCCTACTCGGATGCGGCATCCGGTGGTCTGCGGCTAACAGGCCTCGTTACGTTGGATGTAACCATATCTCGTGCGGCACAACTCGAAGTTCTTACCGGGATCCAGTAATGCTCTACGCCCCGGTTGAAACGCGGCTGACCGTTCGGCAGGACAGCGACGGCTCTCACGTTCTAGGCGGGCGGTTTCCCTACGGGGTGACCGCTACGTTTTCGGACGGTGGGCGCCGTGGCCGGCCGCGCAAGGAGCGCTTCGCCCCCCGAGCGTTTGAGTTTCGGGTAAAAGACCCCGCTGCGGAGATTCACCTGCTTGTCGGGCATTCGTTCGATAAGCCGCTAGCGTCCAAGCTCGCCGATACGTTGATGCTCACCGACACCGACGAGGCGTTGACCTTCGAGGCGCGCATTACGCCTGAGGTGGCCGATACCAGTCACGGCCGCGACGCGCTCGCGCTGATAGCGGCCGGCCTGGCGGTTGGTCTCTCCCCCGGCTTCCGTATCCCGCCCGAGCGTGCGGTTGCGGATGCCGAGGAAGTCACCGAGGAAGATCCCGCCGAGGGTGATGCCCTGATTCGTACCATCAAGGCCGCTTTGCTCTATGAGCTGAGCATCGTAACGCGTCCGGCCTATGAGGAATCGCAGGTCGAGGCGCGCAATTGGCGGCCTGTGGCGCGAAAGATCAACCTTGGCGCGGCATACAGGTGGCGGTGATGGTGGACGTGCTCAGCGAAGTTGAAGGACAGCCATCTAGCTATCCGTGGCTTCCGGTATCTTCTGATTTATCGAAAAAGGCGCAGGAGCAGGATTTTGACGCCCTGTGGCGGCGCCTTGAGTCGTGGGTTGTGTACCGCTGGAGCGAGCGCACGGTGACGTGGATCGTTGCGGGGCCTGGTGTGTGGTCGCCACGGCTGAAACCGGCCACGGTGACCGCATTCGAGGTTTGGAATACCACCAGCCTGTCATGGGAGAGCGTGACCCTGGATGATGCCCCGACCGGCTACGAGCTCGACGCCAAGACCTACCGATTCACCGCTACGGTCGGAGGAGTTACGTCAGGCCCACCTTCGGCCGTCATGGAGGCGTTGCGCCGCTTGGCCGAATACCTGGCCGATACTTCCTACATCGGGCGGGTGGCCGCCAGAGGTACGCGGCAGTTTGATGGCTCGTTTTCGGTGACCAGCGAGCGACCGGCGGCTTGGCAGGCGAAGGCGCTTCACTACTCCGGCGCGGCGGACCTGCTGCGCCCTTGGAGGACATAATGGGTTTGCTGAGCTGGTTTAAACGCTCCGAGCCAG
Organism: Nitrococcus sp.; assembly: GCF_059432795.1. NCBI lineage: Bacteria > Pseudomonadati > Pseudomonadota > Gammaproteobacteria > Chromatiales > Ectothiorhodospiraceae > Nitrococcus > Nitrococcus sp. The sequence goes on from NZ_JBXWZQ010000039.1 coordinate 9,243, forward strand.
TCGAGAAACGCGCTACGGGTGGTTTTACCGAACAGGTAATGGCCGCCAGGGCGGCGGTTATCTCCGGGAGCCGAGGCGCGGCCGAGCTGACCGCAACCGTTCAAACGTGTGTGGGGCTCTGGGAAGGCGGCCTGAGCGTTGCCGAAGTGTCGGGTACAGACTTGCTCACGCCGCAGTCTTTGGCGCTGACGGCGCGTTCACTCGGCCTCAAGGGTGAGGCGGTTTTCCTGATCCGCGAGGACGGGCTGATCCCTGCATCGGATTGGGATATTGCTACCCGTGACGGCAGGCCGCGCGCGTACCGGCTGAGCATCCCAGACGTGGGCGGCGGGAGCCAGGAGACGGCTCTAGCGGCAGAAGTGTTGCACGTAAGGGTGGGCACAGACCCGGCCGCACCTTGGCGTGGGCAGGCGCCCTTGCGCCGTGCATCATTGACCGCCGGATTATTGCACGCGGTTGAATCCGCGCTCAGCGAGACTTTCGAGACTGCCCCGCTTGGTTCGCAGGTGGTGCCATTCCCCGAAGCGGACGACGTGGACCGCGAGGCCCTGGCACGTTCGTTCCGAGGGCAGCGCGGTCGGGTGCTGCTGCGCGAGTCGGTGACTACTACGGCGGCCGGTGGACCGACGCCACAAACAGACTGGCGGCCTTCGGACTTAACCCCGGACCTGAGTCGAGCAATGACCCAAGAGACGCTAGCGGCCGCGCGCAACGCTGTGATGGGTGTTTATGGTGTTCTGCCGGCGCTCATGGACTCGGCCACCACTGGGCCGGTTGTCCGGGAGGCGCAGCGCCACCTTGCGAGCTGGATGCTTCAGCCGATAGCAACGCTGATCGCGCAGGAGGCGAGCGCGAAGCTCGGCGGGGCTGTCAGCATCGACACCTTGCAACCGCTGCAAGCCTACGACGCGGGCGGCCGTGCGCGGGCGCTGTCGGGCATTATCCAGGGGCTTGCGCTGGCGCGTGAGGCTGGGTTGCCCGAAGAACAGATTACCGCGGCGCTGAAGTTCTCGGGTGTAGAAAGTGAATCTCGGCAGTGATGTCAGTCGAGTCCCCGGCCACGAGGGGCGGCTTCGGCCGGTACGTGGCAGCGGTCTTAGTCGGCGAGTCACCGCTTCATGGAAAGCAACCCCGACAGCCGGCGGCGGGTTGGGCCTCCTATCACCTGTCCCCGCGCGGCCGGTGCCCCCGTGGGGCAGGAGGTTTTATGAACGAGCAGCGTGAATCCTCCTTTCTGGACGAGTTGGCCACCATGGACGCCCGCTCGCAGATGCTGTTCCTGAGCGCGGCTCTCGGCAGCATTATCTACGCGACGGCCGAGGACAGCGGCCAGGCACGAGACGCGGTGGACCGTGTAATCAGGCTGATCGAGAAAAGCGCCGGTTTGCGGCTCTAACTAGACGACCCGTCCCACCCTAGGCAAAACGCCACTCTCCAGCCGATCCCCTGCGGCGGTGCCGACCAACTTTCCGACAAGCGGTAGCTGGCACGGCTTTGCATAGTGGAATGGTGCTTGCAAGGTTGCATATAACATTCCATGAGGCACAAATCAGGCCACTGTGATGCATGCACCCCGCCACGCCGCTGATAGACGGCCTATACGCCGCTGTGAGCCACGATTGCGGGCTAGCTGCTGTCGGGTGCTGATAGCAGCGGGAAATGAGCGGCGCTTACGCGCCGAGCGCCGACTGGGTGAGCTAATCAGAGCTCAGAAGGAAACGGTGGGGTTGGCTCATGGTGGGCATGCGCAGAGGACTCGGTTCCGAAAAGGTACCGAGTCGCCTCCTACTCTCGCCGAGGCCGGCATAGACAAGAAGCTATCGAGCACTGCGCAGCTCAATACCGTGACTGTCACACAACCCCGCCATGCCAGCCGGCCATTCTGTGACGTACTTAACTTGTTTCGGGTGCGGCGGGCGTGCTTGTATGAAGCGAGCCGACCAGGTGTTGACGGCACCGGGCCGGCTCTAACCACCCCACAACCTGAGTAGGAGGTTGCAGCGATGGCTATTGCCGATTCTACCCCAATCGAGTTCGAGCCCGCCCTCACCATGGAGCAAGTCGAGGATAGCGAGCGCGACGAGAAGGTCTTGGGCCGGACAAGGCGCGCGGCGTACCTGTACTTAACGCGCAGCTCCCATGAGCTTCGCGACCTTGTTAGCTCGGAGGGCATGGATGAAGCGACGCTCGATCTTGCCGAGTGCCTACATTCATACATCGACCGCAAAGAAGCTGAGCTTGAGCTGATGCGCAGTGCTAACGCGAGAATCCTCTCGGTGCTTTCCGAGGTTATTGATACGGACGAATAACCCGCACACCGCCACCACAGACCCGGCTTCGGCCGGGTTTTTTGTTGGTACACTGCCATATGGCAAGCGTTTTATGGTTGTTGGTTTTTTTGTTGGTACGCTGCGAACTTGCTTTGCACGTTATTGTTTTTATTGGTGTCTTGGTGGAGCCGAGGGGAGTCGAACCCCTGACCTCGACAATGCGAATGTCGCGCTCTCCCAACTGAGCTACGGCCCCTGTCTGTTTGCGGCGCGCAGTGTATCACTCGTGCCTTTCGTGTACCAGTAGAGGCGCCGCGGCGCAACTGACCTGCGAGAAAAATCGATGTCCATCGCCATTATCGTTCCGGCACTCAATGAGGCTGCAACAATCGAGGCGATGCTGCGCTCGCTGCAGCCCTTTCGGGAAAAGGGGCACGAGGTGCTCGTCGTTGACGGCGGCAGCCGGGATGAGACGCGAGGGATCGCGGCGGCGTTCGCCGATCGAGTCCTCACTACTGTCCCTCGTGGGCGGGCGCGGCAGATGAATGCCGGCGCGGCGAGCGCAACGGCTGCCGTACTGTGGTTTCTGCATGCCGATACGCTGGCGCCGCGCGATGCGACCGAGCAGATAATGCAGGCGTTGGCGCGTGGCTACCGCTGGGGTCGTTTCGATGTCCGCTTGACTGAGCAAAAGTGGGCGTTGCGCATGGTAGCCTGGCTGATGAACCGTCGCTCCTGTCTCAGCGGCATTGCGACCGGAGACCAGGGCATGTTCGTGGAACGGGCCTTGTTCGAGGCGCTCGAGGGCTATCCGGATCAGCCTCTGATGGAGGATGTGGAATTATCGCGGCGGCTCAAGCGCCGGGGGCGTCCCGCTTGTCTGGCCGGGCCGCTCATTACCTCGGCACGGCGTTGGGAGCGTGATGGCGTATGGTCCACGATCGCGCTGATGTGGCGCCTCCGCTTGGCCTACTTTTGCGGGGCCGACCCGCAGGAGTTGCAGCGGCGCTATGAAAAGGACGAGGCGTCCCCGGCTCCTCAGCGCAGACCCGGAGCATGAAAGGCGCGCGTATCGAAGTGAGGTATCCTGCCGCACGGCTGCTGATCTTTGCCAAGGCGCCGGTTGCCGGGCGGGTGAAAACGCGGTTGGCTGTAGCCTATGGCCGGCAAGGCGCGGCCATGCGCTATCGCGAGCTTCTACGGCGCACGCTGGCGACGGCGGCGCAGGCCCGCGTTGCGCCGGTGGAGCTGTGGGCGGCTCCGGGACGCGCGCATCCCTGGCTCGCCGCTCGCGCGCGAGAGCACGCAGTGACCCTGCGCGTGCAGGGGTGTGGCGATCTGGGGCGGCGGATGCAGCGGGCAATGCGTTGGACATTGCGCACGGTGCCATTCGCGGCGATCATCGGCGGTGATTGCGCCGCGTTGACGCCGTGGCATCTGCAGCGGGCCTTCGACTGCCTCGCCGCTGGTGCGGACGCCGTGATCGGACCCGCCGAGGACGGGGGATACGTGCTCGTCGGGCTGCGCTGCCCCGAGCCGCTGCTTTTCCAAGCGTTGCCGTGGGGCGGAGCGAAGGTGATGGCCGCGACGCGTAAGCGCCTGCATCGGCTCGGGCTGCGCTGGGTGGAGCTGCCGCTGAGCTTCGATATCGATCGGCCCGGGGATCTGGCTCGGCTGCAGCGTCAATCGGCGACGGTATTTGGCAGCGCCGCGGCGGCAAAGTATCCTACTCAGGCGGCTGCGACAGGCAAATAGCCTCTTCCATTGACGCCGAGGCCTTCAAGAGAGCCGGTCCCATCATGTATTTCGAGCGCAACCCTCGTTTCGTCAGCCGGCTTACCCGGGATACGCTTGCCATCATTCTCGCCGGTGGCCGGGGGGGGCGTCTGGCCAACCTGACGGACTGGCGGACCAAGCCGGCCATACCGTTCGGCGGCAAGTTTCGCCTGATCGACTTTCCGCTGTCGAATTGCATCAACTCCGGCATTCGCCGCGTCCAGCTCGTCACCCAATACAAGGCGCACTCGCTGATCCAGCACGTGCAGCGCGGCTGGGGGTTTTTGCGCGGCGAGTTCGGTGAGTTCGTGGAAATCGTTCCAGCCCAGCAGCGCCTCGACAAGCCGTTATGGTTTGCCGGGACCGCCGATGCGATCCATCAGAACATCGATATCATCAAAGCGCATCGGCCGCGCTACGTGCTGATCCTCGCCGGCGATCACGTCTACAAGATGGACTACGGCCCGATGATCGCCTTTCATGTGGAACGCGCCGCGGATATGACCGTCGGCTGTGTGGAGATGTCACGGGAGCAGGCGCGGGCATTTGGCGTGATGACGGTGGACGAGAGCGGGCGGGTGCTGCGTTTCACCGAGAAGCCGAAGGAGCCGAATCCGATGCCGGGCAAGCCGGACATGGCACTGGTCTCGATGGGCATCTACGTGTTCGAGCGGGAATACCTCTTCGAGCAGCTGCGCGCGGACGCCGAGAACATCGACTCCTCACGGGATTTCGGCCGGGATGTGATTCCGGCTGCCATTGCCCGCGACAAGGTGTCTGCCTATCCTTTCGCCGACCCGCACAGCGGGGAGCAGCCCTACTGGCGCGACGTCGGGACGGTGGACGCCTTCTTCGAGGCGAATCTGGAGCTGATCGGCATGGGGCCGGAGCTCGATCTCTATGATCAGGATCGCCCCATCTGGACGTATCAGGCGCAGCTGCCGCCGGCGAAATTCATCGATGATGCCGGGCATCGCGGCATCGCTATCGATTCCATGGTCTCCGGCGGCGATATCATTCAAGGGGCGGAGGTGCGCCACTCGCTGCTGTTCTCGCAGGTGATCGTGCGGCCGAGAGCCCAGGTTCAGGACGCGGTCATCCTGCCCGACGTGGTGGTCGGCGAGGGCTGCCGTATTCGGCGCTGCGTCATCGACGAGGGTTGCCGTATTCCCCGCGGGACCGTTATCGGTGAGGATGACGCCGCTGATCGCGAGCGCTTCTTCGTTTCACCGGCGGGGGTGGTGCTGGTCACGGCGGAGATGCTTGGGCAGGAGGTGGCGCACGTGCGCTGAGCTTGGCGGTAACGAGCCGGTGAAGCCACTCGGCACCGAACCTGCCGCCACCGACGCCACGGCCAGAATCGAGCGTATGCAGACACGCGAGGAAGCCTCGATACGAGAGCAGTGCGAGGAGGTGCGCCGGCGCATCGCCGGAGCCTGCGCGCGGGTGGGACGCGCGCCGCACGAGGTGCGTCTGTTGCCGGTGACCAAGACGGTGACGGTCGAGCGATTGCGACAGGCTTACGCCGCCGGGCTCACGGAGTTCGGCGAGAATAAGATTCAGGAGGCCTGCGCCAAGGCCGAGGCACTTGCGGATTTGCCCGTGTCCTGGAGTCTCATCGGGCATCTGCAGACCAACAAGGTCAAGTACGCCGCCCGCTTCGCGCGCGAGTTCCAGGCCCTGGACAGCCTGCGGCTCGCCGCGGCGCTTGATCGGCGTCTGCAAAACGAGGGACGGGGCCTTGATGTCCTGGTGCAGGTCAACACGTCGGGCGAGGCGAGCAAGTTCGGCCTTGCGCCGGAGGCGGTGAGCGATTTTCTACGTGAACTGCCGGTCTATTCGGCGCTGCGGGTGCGCGGTCTCATGACGCTTGCCGTTTTCGACACGGATGCGGACCGGGTGCGGGAATGCTTTCGCGTGCTGCGCGCGCTGCGCGATCGGCTTCGCGACAGCATGCCGACCGCGGTCGTGCTCGACGAGCTGTCGATGGGCATGTCGGGCGATTTCGAGATCGCGATCGAGGAGGGCGCGACGACCGTGCGGGTCGGTCAGGCGATCTTCGGGGCGCGACCGCTGCCGGACAGCCACTATTGGCCCGGCCTCGGCGAAAGCGCATCGGATCCGCGAGGGATGCGCTGAGGGG
>NZ_JBXWZQ010000040.1:0-12598 GCF_059432795.1 Nitrococcus sp.
CGCATTGACGATGACCTCCGGCGCCATCGCGAGCATCCGTGGCACACTCTCAGGCCGTGCGATATCAAGCTCCCCGCGCAGCGGCGCCAGCAGCCGCGCTCCATGGGGGGCCTGGCGCACCAGTGCCCGACCGAGCTGGCCGCTCGCACCCGTGATGAGCACCTTCATGGAAAAAGCTCTGCCTCGCTCAACGTCACCCCGGCACGATCCTTCTCGGAGAGCAACGGCGCGGCGTGGCTTGGAATCGGCCAGGCAATGCCAAGCTCGGGGTCATCCCAGCGAAGAGTGCGCTCGTGCTGCGGTGCCCAGAAATCGGTGCACTTGTAGACGAATTCGGCGTGATCAGCGCTCACGTAGAAGCCGTGCGCAAACCCTGGCGGTATCCACAACATGTGCTTGTTCTCGGCGGAAAGCTCGGCCCCAACCCATTGCCCGAAGGTCGGCGAGCTGCGGCGCAGGTCCACCGCCACGTCGAACACCGCACCCGAGACCACGCGCACGAGCTTGCCCTGCGGTTGGCGGATCTGATAGTGCAAACCGCGCAGAATGCCTTGCCCCGAGCGGCTTTGATTGTCCTGCACGAAGCGCAGATCGAGCCCCACCTCGCGGAATTTCTCCGCGTGCCAGGTCTCCATGAAATAGCCCCGCGCATCGCCGGCCATGCGGGGCTTGATGAGAATGACATCGGGGAGGCGGGTTGGGATGAAGTCCATCGCGAGCCCCATTCAAAATACGCGTTCGTTCAGGATGCGCAGCAAATACTGGCCGTAATCGGTCTTCGCCAGTGGCTCGGCGAGTCGGCGCACCTGCGCGGCATCGATGTAGCCCATGCGGAAGGCGGTCTCCTCCGGTGAAGCGACCTGCAGCCCTTGACGGGTTTCGATGGTTTCGATGAAGGCGCTGGCCCGGGCGAGCGATTCATGGGTGCCGGTGTCGAGCCAGGCGAACCCCCGTCCCATGACCTCCACGGCGAGCCGTCCCTGGTCCAGGTAGGCTTGGTTGACGTCGGTGATTTCCAGCTCCCCGCGTGCCGAGGGGCGTACCGCCTTGGCGATCTCCACTACCGCGGAATCGTAGAAGTACAGCCCCGTAACCGCATAACGCGAGCGCGGCTTGGCCGGTTTCTCCTCCAGACTGACGGCACGACCGTCGCCGTTGAAGGCCACGACACCATAACGCTGCGGATCGTTGACCGGATAAGCGAATATGCTCGCGCCCTCCGCCCGCTCGGCGGCTCGGTCCACGAGGTGACTGAGCTCATGCCCCTGGAAGACGTTGTCGCCCAGCACCAGCGCGCAGCACTCGCCGGCGATGAATTCCTCGCCAATCAGAAACGCCTGTGCCAGCCCCTCCGGGCGCGGCTGCACCTGATAACTTATGCTCAGCCCCCACTGCTCGCCATCACCCAGCAGCTTTTCGAACAAAGGCGTGTGCTCCGGCGTCGATATGAGCAGAATCTCACGAATACCCGCCAACATGAGCGTAGTCAGGGGGTAGTAGATCATCGGCTTGTCGTAGATCGGCAGGAGCTGCTTGGAAATGGCGTTGGTGATCGGATACAGGCGGGTTCCGGCACCGCCGGCCAGAATGATCCCCTTGCGCCGCGGCCGCTTCGTCATCGTCATGCCCCCTGCCCCGGCACCGGCTGGCTGCCCACCTCGTTGAGGCCGAGCCGTCCGCCGTCGTACTTCGCCACCAGGCGGTGGCACCAATCCGGGCGGTCGAGATACCAGCGCACCGTTTTCTCGAGCCCGGAGTCGAAGCTCTCCACGGGCGACCAGCCCAGCTCGCGACGCGCTTTGCTGGCGTCGATGGCGTAGCGGAAATCATGCCCGGGCCGGTCGGTTACGAACTCGATCAAGCGGGCATGGGGCGCCTCCCGCGGCTTGAGGCGGTCGAGCTGTGTGCACAGCGTTTCCACCACCTGCAGATTGGTGCGCTCGGCGTTGCCTCCGATGTTGTAGCTCTCCCCGACAGCGCCCCGGGTCAGCACGCACGTCAGGGCACGGGCGTGATCGTCGACGTAGAGCCAGTCGCGCACGTTGCGGCCGTCGCCATAAACGGGCATCGAGCGCCCGGCCAGCGCCCGGGTGATCTGCAGCGGGATGAGCTTCTCCGGGAACTGGTAGGGCCCGTAGTTGTTGCTGCAGTTGCTGAGCACCACGGGAAACCCGTACGTGTGGTGCCAGGCGCGAACCAGATGATCGGCCGAGGCTTTACTGGCCGCATAAGGCGAGTTGGGCCGATAGGGGCTGTCCTCGGTGAAGCAGCCGCTCTCGCCAAGGGAGCCGAAGACCTCGTCGGTGGAGATGTGGTGGAAGCGAAAGCGCTTCTGGCCCTCCACCGGCAGCTCCGCCCAGTAGGCTCGCGCCACCTCGAGCAGACAATACGTGCCCTGAATATTGGTGCGCATGAACTCGGCCGGGCCGTCGATGGAGCGATCGACATGCGATTCCGCCGCCAAGTGCATGACCGCATCCGGCTTTTCGCGAGTGAACAGCTCCCGCAGCGCCGAGGTATCGCAAATATCGATACGATAAAATTGGTAACGTGGGTCTTGGGCCACCGAGCCCACCGTGCTTAGGTCACCCGCGTAGGTCAGCGCATCCACATTGACCACGCGGTGCTCGGTTTCGCCGATAAGATAACGCACGAGCGCGGAGCCGATGAATCCCGCGCCCCCGGTAACGAGGATTTTCACACGAACGTCCTTTGTTGTGATGGTGCGAAATAACCCGGCCGAGCGCGCATGCTCTCGCACCCGTTCAGGCGCCGACGCCCCGGTGCGAACCGGCTGACCGAGCCGAGAGGCGCTCAACCGTGCTACCCTCGGATACGCCGAATGGGTTCGTCCTGTTTTGCAAGGCTCTCTTTTTAACACCCGCACGGAAATACATTCAAATAATCCGTTTCTCGAGAGTTGAGAACGCGCAATGCTGCGACTGCGCTCCAAGGCGGCAACGCTGCTGCTGGCAGCGTTCGTCGCCCTCGGCCCCCTGGCGACCGACATGTATCTGCCGGCGCTGCCCGCCATGGCGAAAGCACTGGACGCCACCCCTGCCGAGGTTCAGCTCACGCTCAGCGTCTACATAATCGCTGTCGCCCTGGCTCAGCTCATTTACGGCCCGCTCTCCGACCGCTTCGGACGCAAACCGCTGCTGCTGGTGGGGCTGGTGCTATTTACCCTGGCAAGCCTGGCCTGCGCGCTCGCCCGATCGATCGAGGCCATGATCGTTTTCCGCTTCCTACAGGCACTCGGCGGCTCGGCCGGGCCCGTGCTCGGGCGGGCGGCCGTGCGTGACGTGCACGGCCCGCTCGAGGCGGCGCGCGTTCTCTCCTATCTCAGTGCCGCCACCGCACTCGCACCGGCGCTGGCACCCATCGGCGGCGGCTACCTGCTGCTGGTTCTCGGCTGGCCTTCCGTGTTCGTCTTTCTCACCGTTTACGGACTCGCCGCGACGGCACTGCTGTGGTTCGCCCTGCCGGAGTCGCTGGATCCGGTGCTGCGCCAGTCCATCCATCCTCGCGCGATCGGCCGCAATTACCGCTTTCTGCTGCAGCAGCGGGAGTACCTGGGCTATACACTCGCTTGCACATTCACTTTCGCCGGTTTCGTCGCCTTCCTATCGGCAGCCGCGTTCGTGCTCATCGAGTTCATGGGCGTCGGCGCGCAGCATTTCGGCTATTACTTCACGCTGGGCGTGCTCGGCTACATCTCGGGCACGTTGCTCGCTGGCCGGCTGAGCCGCCGCCTCGGTATCAACCGCCTGCTGCTGATCGGCAGCGTGATCACCACCCTCGGCGGCGCCCTGATGGCCGTTTTGTCGCTGGCAGAGGTTTTCACGACACTGGCCGTGATGCTGCCGATGACGCTCTACATGATGGGCTTGGGCATCGTGCTGCCGCAGTCCACCGCCGGCGCCATCGCGCCCTACCCGCAGATCGTCGGCTCCGCCTCCGCGCTGCTCGGCCTGGTACAAATGTCCGTGGCGGCCGCCGCCGGGGTCATCGTCGGTCACCTGCACAGCGGCACCTCGCTCGGCATGGCCACTCTGATCGCCCTCATGGGCGCCGCAGGCCTAGCAAGCTTCATCGGATTGGTTTGGCTGCCGGGACGGGCACCGCGCGGGTGCGCGAGAGAGGCATAGGCGCGGCATCAAATGAATAAGCAGCATGCTTACCCACGTTCGCGATAAAAACTCTCCGCTAGCTGGCCGAGGCGTCAGCCGATTGGCTCTGGAGCCGCCCCCGGGCGATCCTACGACGGTCAGCCGGATCCGCCGCCGTCGGATAGTCCAAGCAAGCCCCTAATCGCCCGTTTGTTCGTTCATCCTGTCGTCGTCATGCGGTCAAGGCGGCGTCTTTCCGCCTCCTCGCGGGCGTCTTCGATATCCCGTAGAACGCTTTTCACATCAACAGGCATCGTGCTGGCCTCGAAACGCCCGGTCAGCTCGACGTCGGGGTGGAGGGTCCCAGTCTCGTAGAGCCGCCAGATCTCCTTGCCGTAGTCGGCGGCCAGAAGCTCAGGGGCATAGCGCCCGAAATAAGCGGCCAGATTGTCGACATCTCGCTCAAGCATCCTGCAGGCGTTGTTGTTGCCCGCCGCATCAACGGCTTGAGGCAGATCGATGATAACCGGCCCATCGCTGCCGACAAGCACGTTGTATTCGGAAAGATCGCCATGGACCAAACCGGCGCAGAGCATACGAACCACCTGCGCGATCAACACCGCGTGGTATGCGCGTGCCTCAGCGGGCGTGAGTTCCAGATCATTCAGCCTGGGGGCCACGTTGCCGTCGGCATCGACGAGAAGTTCCATAAGCAGAACCCCGTCGACGAAGGCATAAGGCTTTGGAACGCGCACGCCGGCGGCACTGAGGCGGAATAGGGCATCCACCTCGGCACTTCGCCAAGCCTCCTCCTGCTCCTTTCGGCCATAGCGAGTGCGCTTGGTCATGGCGCGCGCACGTCGGCTATTTCTTACCTTGCGTGCCTCCTGGTACTGGGCTTGCTGATGGAAGCTGCGTTTGTCGGCGTCCTTGTAAACCTTGGCGCAGCGGATCTCTCCCTCGGAGACGACGATGTAGACAGCCGCTTCCTTGCCGCTTTTGAGCGAACGGACGACCTGGTCCACGAGGCCGTCGCGAATCAACGGCTCAAGACCTCTCGGAATTCTCATTAAATTCTCGTGCTTGCAGTAGACGTGGTTTGGAGAAACTGGCCAAGACAACGCGCCCCGCGCCATTTTCTTGTCGTGATGCCACTCGGACCGAGCCTGTCCACCCGTGTCGGGCACCTGAGGTAACACATTGTACGTTCACGAGCCGACGATAGATCGTTCGACCCATCCTTATTCCTTCATCGGACAGTTGCCAGGGTTACTGAACCAGCGAGGGTCGATCTTGCCGCCCAAAAGCCAAACCTGCCCGATGCAGCGCTTCGACGGCCCAAATCGCACCAGCCCATGGAGTAGCGCCGAGCAACCGCGTGGCGGGTAGGCTCTGCGGGGCAAGTTCAGCATCGAGCGAAATCACGGCAAAGCGCCGCGGCTTCTTCCGCCTGCCTTCGGTGCCCACCGCCCGGCCTCCCCCGTGCGCTCGGCAAAAGTCACATCAGCCGTCGACCCAAAAGCGGAATGCAGGGAAGCGCTTAGCGTAGCGGTTAAGTCGCAAACTTCCTATCTCTTTCATTTCTGGAATACACGTCCAACGATCTGATGCGTTCCGTGAAAGATGACACTCGAACCTAGCCGTCCAGGCAGGAAAGCCGCGTCCCCGTACCGATAATCGCCACGCCATGATCAAGCTTTGTATTGGACGCATTATCTGGTTTAATCACGCCGATCATCTTCTTCGACAATCCGACAAATCTGTCCCGGGACGGGGGGCTGCCTTGTGACAGGGGGACCACGCGCGCCGCGTCCACCTCACGGTCGAGGTGAACTCGATCGCCTCAAAGGCGATGCGCCCGGCGACAGCGAAATCATTACGATCATCGACAAGGATCCGCTGAACGCTTGCCCGCCGCACTCCGGCTGTCTTGTCGTGCTCAATGGGCTCGACCTGGGTAAAAAGTACCCTCTGACTCAGGATACGACGCTGATCGGACGCTCGAGCCAAGTTGCCATCCAGATCGACGAGGATGCCGTCTCCCGCCGCCACGCCGTCATCGCGCGCCGCCTGGATGACTTCGTGGTGCGGGACCTTGCCTCGACCAATGGCACTTACGTCAACGAGCGCGCCGTGCGCGAGCACACGCTCGTCGACGGCGATCAGATCAAGATCGGCCCCACGATCCTCAAATTTCTGAGCGCTCGCAACATCGAGGCGAGCTATCACGAGGAGGTCTATCGCCTGACGACGACCGACGGCCTGACCGGGGTCTACAATCAGCGTTACTTCCTCAAGGAGATGGCGCGCCAGATGCGCCGGTCGGTGCGCCACGGCCACGACCTGTCGCTCATCCTCTGCGACATCGACGAATTCAAGACGATCAACGATGTCTACGGGCACATCGCCGGCGATTATGTCCTGAAACACCTCGCCCAGCACATCCAGCGCCACCTGCGCGAGGACGATCTTTTCGCCCGGTATGGCGGCGAGGAATTCGTGGCGCTGCTGCCGAGCATCGACAAAGCCCAGGCGGCGGTCATCGCGGAGGCGTTACGCAAGCTCGTCGAGTCCGAACCCTTTGCGTGCGACGACGTGGTCGTCCCCGTGACCCTGTCCATGGGGGTTGCCGACCTCGACGAGTACCGCCGCGCGAGCGTCCCGCGTGGCGCGGACAAAGAACATGACAGCAACTGCTTTGCGCTCATCAAGCTGGCCGACGACCGCTTGTATTAACCCGGCAATTAAATACAGTGAATACACTTCGAGTTAGGACAGCCCCCGGCTGGTGTACGGCCTGGCTTATGACCCATACTTATTTGCCCGAGTAATACCGGGCGAAGGCGGCTGGACGCAACACCATCGTCGCCGAGTAGCGCATCCGTTGCAGCCCCACGCGCGCACCCGCACCTCTTCGCCGGCCGCCTATTTGTATAGCAATCACGGCCGGCGGGGATGATAACCTCGGCCGATCGCTTCCTCCACCGATAAGAACGAGATGACACCCGAGTCCATCCTGAACACGGTCTTCGGCTTCGATACGTTTCGTGGCCGCCAGGAAGCCATCATCGACACGGTCGCCGCTGGTGGCGATGCGCTGGTGCTGATGCCGACGGGCGGGGGCAAATCCCTTTGCTACCAGATTCCGGCACTGCTGCGCACGGGCGTCGGTGTCGTCGTCTCGCCGCTGATCGCGTTGATGGCCGACCAGGTGGCGGCGTTACGCCAGGCGGGCGTCGCCGCGAGCTTTCTCAATTCCAGCCTGGACCGAAGCGAGCAGCGCGCCGTCGAGCGGCAACTGCTCGCCGGGGCGCTGGATTTGCTCTACATCGCACCGGAACGGCTGATGCAGCCGCGCTGTCTCGATTTGCTCGGGCGCTGCGAGATCGCCCTGTTCGCCATCGACGAAGCGCATTGTGTCTCGCAATGGGGCCACGATTTCCGGCCGGAGTACCTGCAGCTCGCCGCACTGACCGAGCGCTTCGCCGAGACCCCGCGGATCGCTTTGACGGCGACCGCGGATCTGCCGACCCGGCAGGAGATTCTCGAGCGCCTGCGATTGCAGGATGCGCAGCAGTTCATCCACAGCTTCGACCGGCCCAACATCTGCTATCGCGTCGCCGAGCGCGGCAGCGCGCGAGCGCAGCTGCTGCGCTTCATCGGTGAGGAGCATGCGGACGAAGCGGGCATCGTTTACTGCCTCTCGCGCAACAAGGTCGAGCAAACCGCCGATTGGCTCTGCGCGCAGGGCATTGCCGCGGTGCCGTATCACGCCGGGCTCGATCAGAGCACGCGCGCGGCCCACCAGCGCCGCTTCGCGCGCGAGGAGGCCGTGGTGGTCGTCGCCACTGTCGCCTTCGGCATGGGCATCGACAAACCGGACGTGCGCTTCGTCGCACACTTGGATTTACCGGCGAACATCGAGGCCTATTACCAGGAAACCGGCCGCGCCGGGCGCGACGGGCGGCCGGCCGATGCGTGGATGCTCTACGGTCTCGCCGACGTGGTGCAGCGCCGGCGCATGATCGAGCAGTCTCAGTCGAGCGAGGCGCGAAAGCGCGTCGAGCGCCACAAGCTCGATGCCATGTTGAGCTATTGCGAGATCTCGACCTGCCGCCGCGCGCATCTGCTGCGCTACTTCGGCGAACGGCCGCCGAGCGCGTGCGGCCACTGCGATACGTGTCTCACGCCCCCCGAGACCTGGGATGCGACCGAGCCGGCGCGCAAGCTCTTATCGGCTGTTTACCGCACCGGCCAGCGCTACGGCGCGCAATACCTCGTTGGCCATCTGCGCGGCGAGCGTGACGCACGGGCCACGTCATCGAACCATACGCAACTCTCGACGTTCGGTATTGGTGGCGAGTTGAGCAACCAACAATGGCGCTCGCTGATTCGGCAGTTGGTGGCGCACGGCTATCTCGACGTGGAGCTGGAAGGCTATGGCGGCCTGCGGCTCGACGGGCGGGCACGCCCGCTCCTGCGCGGCGAGCAAGCCTTGCGTCTACGCCGTGAGCGCAAGCCGCAACGGCGCTCGCGGCCGCATGCCAAGCGCCACAGCGGCGACCTGCCGAGCGAGGATGCCGCATTGTGGGAGGCATTGCGCGCGCTGCGCAAGCGACTCGCCGCCGAACAGGGCGTCCCCGGCTATGTGATTTTCCCCGACACCACGCTTTTGGAAATGGTCGCGCGGCGGCCGGCCAACGCCGATGAATTCCTGAGGCTGCATGGCGTGGGGCAGAAAAAGCTCGAAGCCTACGGTCTGCTTTTCATGCAGATCATCGCCGCTCATGCCACCGCCCCGGCGCACGCTTCGGGAGCAGACTGAGGCCACCCTGCTCGCGCGCGGGTATCACTCGCGCCTCAGCGCCCAGGAGACCGGCCTCCTGGCCGCACCGAACCGGCCGCATCGATCCCCGCCTTGATCCGTGCCCCCAGATAGCGGGCGGCCTGACCGGCATAGCGCCCGTCGGTGTACACCAGATAGAGATCCTGATACCGGTACACGCCCTCGCGCAGCGGCAGCGGCCGCAGCCGGCTGTCGGCCAGCGCGTCCTGGATTTCGTTCTCCGGTACCCAGGCGAATCCGAGCCCGCGAATCAGCGCCTCCCGGCGCACAGCAGCGTGCGAGAAAGTCCAGCGCTGCTCGGCGCCAAGCCAGCCGGAGTCCACCCGACGGCTTCCGGAGTCGCGGATCACCAGCTGCCGATGACGGCGCAGATCGTCCACACTCAACTCGCTCTGCCGGTGCAAGGGGTGATCGACCGCGGCGACGGCCACGAACCGGACCCGCAATAAATGATCCCCCGTAAAGCCGGGCGGCACCCGTGCGCTGATCACGATATCCGCCGACCTTCGCAGCAGCGCCTCCTCGGAGCCGGAGAGCACGGTCACCTGGAACTCCACCCGCGTCAACGGACTTTCTCCGGCCAGCTCGACCAGCGCGGCGAGGACGTATTGGTGGGGGAACAGTCCGTCGGCCGTGACGCGTACCAGAGGTTCCCAGCCGCGGCCGAAGCGGATAGCGGTTTTCTCGAGGCGGCCGGCTTCCTCGACCAGAGCCTTCGCCTGCCGATACAGCAAGTTGCCGATCTCCGTGAGCCTGGCTCGGCGACCCTCCAGCGTAAAAGCGCGCACCCCCAGCTCGCTTTCGATTTTCTGCACGGCATAGCTGACCGCCGACTGGCTTTTGCCCAGCGCCTGGGCGGCGGCGGCATAGCCGCCCTCATCGACCACGGCGAGAAGGGCTTGCCACTGATCCAGGGTGATTTTCGCTGACATATCGAATCAATCGATCAAATCGCGCGAATTCGTGCGGTTACTTATTCCGTTCCACCGGTCCAATAATAAACCCATACCGCGACCACAGGAGTCCGAGCATGGCACGCATTCTCTACCTGCAAAGCAGTATTTTCGGCGAGCGTGGCCAGTCCAGCCGGTTGGCGCGCGAGTTCATCGAGGGCTACCGGGAGCGGCGCCCGGGCACGGAGGTGGTGACCCGCGATCTGATTCGCGACGGCCTGCCCCATCTCGATCGGGAGCGTGCCGCCGCGCTGCGGGGATTCGACCCGGCGCTAAGCGAGGCGCAAAAAGCGGTGCTGGCTCATTCCGATAAGCTGATTGACGAGCTGCAGAGTGCCGATCTGGTAGTGATCGGTCTGCCCATGTACAACTTCGGCGTCCCGACGCAGTTCAAGACGTGGCTCGACCACATCGCCCGCGCGCGGGTGACCTTTCGCTATACCCAGAGCGGGGCGGTGGGTCTGCTCGAGAACAAGCCGGTGCGGGTGTTCGCCGCGCACGGCGGTGTTCATCTCGGTCGACCGGAGGAGACCACTACCGAGTTCGTGCGACACATTCTCGCTTTCGTCGGCCTCACCGACGTGGAATTCATTTACGCCGAGGGACTCAATATGGGTGAGGAGACGAGGCAGCGCTCTCTGCGGCGGGCGCGCCTGGAGATCGCCGCGCAGCTCGAAGCGCTGGCTGAACCGGCTGCCGCCTGACCGGCTCGCGGCGCCCCTTGGCTAACGCAACCGGAGGTAGATTATGGGATTGCTGGTCGACGGCCAATGGCAGGATAAATGGTACGACACCAAGCGCACCGGCGGGCGCTTCCAGCGCTCCGAGAGCCAATTCCGCAACTGGGTCACCGCCGACGGCGAAAACGGCTTCAAGGCCGAGTCCGGACGCTATCATCTGTATGTCTCCTACGCTTGCCCCTGGGCGCACCGGACCCTGGTCATGCGCGCCTGGAAAGGACTGGAGGAGCACATCGGCGTATCCGTGGTGCATCCGCTGATGCTGGAGCACGGCTGGGAGCTGCGCGAGGATTTTGACGGCGCCACCGGCGACGCGCTGTGCGGCCTGCACAAGCTCTACGAGCTCTATCTGAAAGCGGACGAGCACTACAGCGGCCGCGTGACCGTGCCCGTGCTGTGGGACAAGCAGCGCGAGACGATCGTCAATAACGAGTCCGCGGAGATTATCCGCATGCTCAACGCCGCCTTCGACAATCTGGGCGCCAAGCCCGGCGATTACTATCCCGAGGCGTTGCGCGAGGCGATCGACGCCGTCAACCAGGCCGTTTACGACAACGTCAACAACGGAGTCTACAAAGCCGGTTTCGCCACCAGTCAGGACGCCTACGACGAGGCGGTGACGGCTCTGTTCGACACCCTCGAGGCGCTCGAGGAGCGCCTCGCCACGAGCCGTTATCTCCTCGGCCACACGCTGACCGAGGCCGACCTGCGCCTATGGACGACCTTGCTGCGCTTCGACCCCGTCTATGTGACCCACTTCAAGTGCGACCACAAGCGGATCTGCGACTACCCGAACCTCAACGGGCTGCTACGGGACATATATCAGTTACCCGGTGTAGCCGAGACGGTGCACATGGATCACATCCGCAACCACTACTTCCGAAGCCACCCGAGCGTGAACCCCAACCGGCTCGTCTCGATCGGCCCGGCGGTGGATTTATCCGCCCCCCATCACCGCGACCGCCTGGGCAAGCGGGAGATACGCGGCGCCTGATCCACGGTACCGGTCACCGCCTCAGGGCAGCGCGGTTTCAGGGCAGGATCAATCCTTCGTATAGGCCAGTGCCAGCGAAAGGGCTACCGCTTGCAAGCGCTTGTCCCGTGTCCACAACCGCGTCGCACCACTCAATATCACCGCAGCCAGCAAATGGGCATCCACATAGCCAATGCCGCGACCCATCAGCGTGTGGCGTTCGATGAAGAACAGCACCTCGTCATCCGTCGCGATCGCTACCCGCGGAAGATCCTTGAGCAGGGCCAGCACCTCGTTGCGATCGCGCAAGTTGCCGCAGGCCAGCTCACCCAGCACAAAGGGATGCATCAGCACCCGGCTGTTATTCAGCAGAGTGGCCAGTTCCGCGTCACCGACACGCAGATGATCGATCCAGACCGAGGTATCGACCAGGATCATGCCGGGTCGGATTGCCGCCGGGCCACCGGCTCCAGTTGCGATTCACTGCCACCGAGTCGCGCCAGTCGCCGAGCGCTCTCGCGCTCAATCAGCGCGCGCAGTCCCTCACGCACTAGGGCGGACTTCTCAGTCATCCCGGTTAGGCGCCGGGCCTCGTCCAGTAACTGATCATCGATATTCAGGGTCGTACGCATGGAGCACCTCATTCAGCAGCGTCATACATCAAAAAATACATCATATGATGCCGCTTGTCGTGCCAGCCAGCTTGGACCCTCGGGAGCTACGCCGTGGTCTACTTGGCGACGGCGTCGAGGATATGCCGTGCATAGAGTCACCGGGACTCACACCTAAGCCACTAGCGCCATTAGCTTGTCATACCCATCGATCACGTCGTACTTGACTTCATCAGATGCGATTTTTGCAAAGAACCTTCTGGCGCACTGGATTTTGCTCTTTTCGATTTCGCGAAGCTCCAGGGATGACATCGAGCCCTTGGTCTCCGCGATAAAATAGATGTGCTTGACCTTACCTTTCTGGAA
>NZ_JBXWZQ010000041.1:0-2951 GCF_059432795.1 Nitrococcus sp.
CGCAACGCGGTGCGGATCGTCGGTGAGGACACCGAGCAGTTGATCTTCAACCGGGTGCTGGGCTCGTCCCACGAGTACGGCGCCGTGGCGGTGGCCGACGAGAACCTGGAGCTGCAGGCGGACGACACCCTGAACCTGTTCGTGCTCGCGAACTTCCCGGTGGTGCGCCCCCGCAAGCTGTACGACCTGCAGGGCTCCCAGATCGGCAACACCATCAACCCGGTGACCGTCACCTACAACAGCGTCGAGCTGGAGGAGTACGACGGCACCGGCACCCAGAGCGCCGGCACGTACTACGTGCTGGATTACGACCTGGGCGAGATCTACCTCACGGACGAAGCGGGCGCGGTGCAGGTGCCGGCCAACGGCACGGCCTTCACCATCAGCTACTCCCGCGTTACCAACGTGTTCGCGTTCGACACGGACCTGGGCAGCGCCTCGGCAGAGGATCACTGGGACAAATTCCTGTATCGCTACGGGTTGCGCAAGACCGTGGTGCAGGACCAGCGCTTCCACATGCCGAACTACGGCCTGATGAGCGAGACCTACGCCAACCAGGTCGAGCAGGCCAAGCGGTTCGCGGCCAACTTCCGGCGGCCGGGCACTGACCTGAGCACGGACGGGAGCCTGGGACGGATCAAGGGCGTGCCGAACTTCAACACCTCGGCCCCCGGGCTGTGGATGGGGGACCGCTACGCCCTGATCGGCGAGCGCGGCACCACCCGCTTCCGGATGATGAAGCCCTGGTCCATGGGCCAGCTCGAGAACGCCCGCAACAGCGACGGCGAGTTCACCGGCGAGAAGGAAGCCTACGGCGACCAGACCATTGTGGTGCACACCCCGTCGCAGCTCAAGCGGGCGACCACGGCGATCATGCTGTACAGCGACTCCGCCCGCGAGGCGCGGACGATCTAATACCCGAAACTGAAGCCGACCGCGGGGCGGTGAGGGACCGCCGCCCCGCCTGACGGAGGTACTAAAGTGAGCACGAAACCGATCACGAATCACGGGGCGACGCTGATGTTCATCAACAACGTCGCCCTCGCCCCGGGCGAGACCCGGATCTTCGAGGAGAACGAACTCCCGCCGCACCTGCGGCCGAGCCCCCAGCCGGCACCGGCGCCGGTGGAATCCGACGACCCGCTGCTGGACCTGCTGGACGAGAACGCCAGTGTGGTCATCAAGGCGGTCGGCGAGCGCGACGAGGCCGGCAACCCGCTGTACACGACGGACCAGTTGATCCGCCTGGCGGAGGCCGAGGACAACTGCCACACCCGCCAGAATGTCATGAAGCCCCTGCGCGCAGAGCAGCTCAAGCGCAGCGAGGAAGCCACCCAGCGCGAGGAGTTGGCGGTGTTCGCCGAGAGCCTGAAGGACATGGCGCCCGAGCAGCTCGACGAGCTGAAGGCGACGCACCAGGAGGACCCGGTGCGGGTGAACGCGATCTGGCTGCAGCAGCAAGTAAATTCGGCCGTCGCCGACGGCGACCGCGGAAAGCTCCACATGCTGCGTGAGAACCTGCCAGGAGAGGTCGATCCGAAACAGAAGCTGCCGGGGGCAGAAGAGCTGATCGACGCGGCCCTGGCGGAGCTGGCTACCGAATGAGCGACGAGAACCGGATCCGTGTTGTGGGATGGGGCGCCGTGGCCGTGCTGGTCGCGGCGCTTGTCGTTCCGGCGATGCTGATCTGAGCGGCATGGACCTGACTCTCACCCGCTACCTGTACGACGACGAGTTCGGCACCTTCGGTCACCTGTGGGTCGAGGGCATGAAGCTGTGGACCGTGGAGCGCCCCTGGCTGGACAACCGGGTGCGCGTGAGCTGCATCCCCGAGGGCCGCTACGAGTGCGAGCCGCGGCCCTACTATCGCGGCGGCTACGACGCCATCCACGTGCGCGACGTGCCGGGGCGGACCTACATCCTGTTCCACAAGGGCAACACCATGGACGACGTCGCAGGCTGCATCGTCGTCGGCATGTATCGCGGCCTGGTGGGCGGCAAGTGGGCGGTCATGAACTCGTCCGCCGCCTTCGACAAGCTGATGGAGCATTACGGCATGGGGCCGTTCACTCTGACCATCGAGAGGCAAGCGCATGATCACTGACGCACTCAAGGGCAAGAAAACGCACATCGCCAACGCGGTGCGCGCGATAGCGATGCTGGCCATTTACGCCGGCTACACCATCGATCCGCAAGCCGTCATCAACTGGATCAACGAGATGATCGTGGTCCTGGTCGCGTTCGAGGGCCTGATGTGGGCGGCGATCTCGTGGTTCCGGCAGCTTGGAAAACAGGAGTAACGCTATGGCTTATCAACGCGGGCTTCGCCTGGGTGGAATTCTGGGACTTGTGCTGCTGGTTGCGGGATGCGCGGGCAACACGGTCATCATGCCGGACGGCGCTGAGGTCTCGGAGTCCACCTACGTCGCGCTTAAATCGATGCAGGACCGCGACGACAAGAACGCCGCCAACCTGGCGCGATTGATGGCGCCGGTTCAGGACTGTTCTGAGCTGGCGACCAAGGACGAGCGCGCGGAATGCCAGCACACCAACCAGCTTTGGCTGGTGCAGGTGCCGTGGATGGCGAAAGAGATGGACCGCGGCGGCGTCGATCCGGGGTACTGGCAGCTCACCAACGCCCGCGAGGAGCGCCGGGACCCGCTGCGCTACGTGCGCGCCACCACGGACGTTCTGCAGGCTCTGTGCCTCACCGGCATCGCCCCCTGGGGCTGCGCGGCCTACGGCTCCGGCCAGGGCGGCGACGTCGTCATCCGGGCAGACACCGGCAGCACAGTGAGCGGCGTCACCGGGATCACCGGCAACAAGAGCCACCACACCCGCGGCGACGACAACCTGAGCGGCTACGGTTCCGCCCTCGCCTCGGACGAAGGTGTCGCCGCCAACCGCGACGGCCAGAACCAGTTCGGCGACGGCACCCAGGGCCAGGCGGT